>DATGVD010000001.1:0-10547 GCA_035300785.1 Pyrinomonadaceae bacterium
AGGCGCCGAGCGTGACCGAACACACCACTCGCTTCTTTGAACCCGTCTACCGTTCGCCCGCCGAAACCAGCGATCCGCCGAACCGCGGAGAACTCAAGAAATAAATTCGCCCAGTTCAACGTCCCGCGTGTTGCCCTGCAAACTCTGAGTTGGTAGAGTCTCGCTGCGTTTGGACAGTCGACGAACCGCGAGGTGCGATCAGATGCGAGTGACTGAGGCCGTCTGGCCCTTTCGTTTGTACTGGCGCGACACGACCGCGGCGACCTGGACTAACTCTCGCGCCGTCGGGAACGTCCTGACCTTTACGATGAAAGGCATGTCAAAGGACAACTATTTCTTTGGGGTGCGCGCCGTAGACAAGCAAGGGAATCGCAGCCAGGTTACTTACCCGAAACCTCAACCCCGACCTCCAAGAGCCAACCAGCCCGCCGCGCCTCCGCTGGATTGAGCTATTCGGCCTGAATCTGCTAACTACGTGGCTTGCGGCCTGGGCCGATTCCTCCTAAGATTTGCTCAGCCACAGGGAACGTCCGTGCGTCTAACTCACAGCAGAAGTCGAATCGACTGGTTTCCATTCTTTATTGGTTTTGAGACGGGGAATTGAAGACATGAAAAGCAAATACAACCGAGTTAAAGAGAGTTCGACGCTCCGGCAACGGAGCGCGGCGATTCTTTCAATCGTGGCCCTGCTGGCGAGCACTTTTGCCGCCGGCATCAGCGCCCAAAGTATGAGCGGGGGCATGAAAGCCCCGGGCAGTAAGTCAGCGGCCAGGTTGAGCGAGGATCAACGCATCCTGCACGTGCTGAACCGGCTCGGGTTTGGCGCGCGGCCCGGCGACGTCGAACGCGTGAAGGCGATGGGCATCGACAACTACATCACGCAACAGCTCTTTCCAGAAAAGATCGATGATTCGGCCAGCGAAGCAAAGCTGCAAAACCTCGAGACGCTGCGCATGAGCACGGCTGATCTCTACGAAAAGTATCCGCAGCCGGGACAACTGTTGAAGCAACTGCAAAAGCGTGGCGACTTACCCGCCGACCTGGCCGCGGCGCGCGACAATCGCGTGAAGGATGGCGCCAATGCTGCGCCAAACGCTAACGCAGCGAAGACCGGAGAAGCGATGACCGGCGAGATGCAGGGTCCGGAAGCGGCGAAAGCAAATGACCCGGCGAAGAGCAACGCGCAGGCTAACAACGTCGCGGCAAATCCGATGGACAGTCCGGAGTATCGCAAAGCCGTGCGCGACTACTTCATGGAAAACAATCTGCGGCCGGCGCAATTTGTGACGGGTGAATTGCAGATGTCGCGCATCCTCCGCGCCACATACAGCGAACGGCAGTTGCAGGAAGTCATGGTTGATTTCTGGACCAATCACTTCAACGTGTTTGGCGGCAAAGGCGCGGATCGCTGGCTCTTGACCGCCTACGATCGAGACACAATCCGGCCGCACACTCTCGGAAAGTTTTACGATCTATTACTGGCCGATGCCCAGAGTCCGGCGATGCTTTTCTATCTCGACAACTTTCAAAGCGTGAGCCCGGATGCTCAGCTCGGACCACAGCAGCGCCCGGGCGCGCGCGGAGCTCTGGCACAATTGCGGATGAGCAACAATCCGCAGCAACAGCGGCCGCAGCAGCAACAGCGACGCGGCATCAATGAAAACTACGCGCGCGAATTGATGGAGTTGCACACGCTGGGCGTCGATGGCGGCTATACCCAGAAGGACGTGCAGGAAGTGGCGCGCTGCTTCACGGGCTGGACGATCTTTGCTCCGCGTGGCGCGGGCGCCGCGGCCCAGGCGATCATGAATGGTAGATTGGCAGACAGGCTGCGCACGGATGCGGGCAAATTCTTTTTCAATCCGCGCGCGCACGACGATGGCGAAAAAATAGTTCTGGGCCATAAGATTCCCGCAGGTGGTGGAGCGAAGGACGGCCTGATGGTGCTGGACATCGTTGCGCATCACCCAGCGACGGCCAGGTTCATCGCGACCAAGCTGGTGCGTCACTTCGTCTCGGACGATCCGCCGCCGGCACTCGTCGAGCGGGTGGCTCAGACTTTTCTGAAAACTGACGGTGACATTCGCGAAGTCTTGAAGGCGATCTTCTTTTCGCCGGAGTTCAATTCCGCCGATGCTTACCGAGCCAAAATTAAGCGGCCGTTTGAGCTGGCCATCAGCGCTGTGCGCACTCTGGGCGCCGACACAAATGGCGGCCCGCAAATGCACCAGTGGATTGCGCGCATGGGCCAGCCGCTTTACGGCTTTCAGACACCGAACGGCTATTCCGATGTGGCCGAGAATTGGGTGAACACAGGCGCGTTGCTCGAGCGCATGAACTTCGCGCTGTCGCTGGCTAGCAATCGCATTCCCGGCACGCGCGTCGATCTGTCGCGGTTTGTCGGGGACATGAAGACCGGTGGATCGATCGATAAGGCGAAGCTGCTGGATCGCTTTGTGGAGTTGATTGTGGGCGGCGATATTTCGCCGAAAACCCGCGAGACTCTGTTGAAGCAACTGAGCGACCAGGTAACGCTGCCGACGATGCCGCCGGCGCAGAGCGCTGCAGCGAAGGCGCCGCCGAATCCGTTCGAGACGGCGTTTCAACGAGGTGGCCTTAATCCCGGCGGCGGCGGCGGTGGAGCGCAGCAGCAGCTTGCCAGCGTGAGTCCGGCGATGATCGACAATCCGGTGGTGAAGATTGCCGGCCTGATTCTTGGGTCGCCGGAGTTTCAAAGACAGTGACAACCGAAAGCACAAAGCGGAAAGAGCAAAGTTTGAGGTAACACGATTATGAACAGAAGATACTTTATCAAATCAGGCGGCATCGCGCTCGCTTCATTCGGAGTGATGACTTCCGCGCCGACGTTTCTGAAACGCGCGTTGGCGGCAAACCTTGACAACGTCACCGGCGGCCGGCGCAAGACGCTGATTGCGATTTTTCAGCGCGGCGCGGTTGATGGCTTGAATGTAGTCGTGCCTTACGGCGAGCACAGCTACTACGATGTGCGGCCCAACATCGCGATTCCGAAACCCAACGGCGGCGCTGAGGCGGCGCTTGATCTCGACGGCTTCTTCGGTTTGCATCCGTCTTTGGCGCCGTTCAAGCCGCTCTGGGATTCGAAGCGCCTCGCGATCGTTCATGCTTCCGGCTCGCCGGATAACACGCGCTCGCACTTTGACGCGCAGGATTACATGGAATCGGCGACGCCCGGCGTGAAGTCGACGCAGGATGGCTGGCTCAATCGTTATCTGCAAGCCAAAGCCGATCCGACGAAGTCTCTGTTCCGTGCGGTGTCCATGACCCAGAACATGCCCCGCGCCATGCAAGGCAAAGCTCCGGCGTTGGCAATTTCGAACCTGGCGGACTTCAGCATTCGCGCCGGCCAGAGTTCCGCGTCAGTCCAGGGTGGATTTGAGGCGATGTATGATCAGACGATAAACGACTCGCTGCACGGCACCGGCAAGGAAACGTTCGAAGCGATTAATTATTTGAAGCAGGTGAACCCGGCGCAGTACAAAGCGGAGAATGGCGCGAACTATCCGCGCACACCGTTTGGCAACGCCCTGCTGCAAATCGCGCAGCTGATCAAAGCCGGCGTTGGTTTGGAAGTTGCGTTCACAGACATCGGCGGTTGGGACACGCACGTTAACGAAGGCAACCAGCAAGGACAACTCAGCAATTTGTTGAGACAGTTCAGCTCGGCAATCGCAGCGCTCTACACCGATCTCGGTCAGCGCATGGATGACGTCGTCATCCTGACGATGTCTGAGTTTGGCCGCACGGCTAAAGAGAACGGCAACCGCGGCACCGATCACGGACACGCGAACGCGATGTTCGTAGTTGGCAATAGCGTGCGCGGCGGAAAGGTGTACGGCGACTGGCCGGGCTTGAAGACCGAGCAGTTATACGAAGGCCGCGACCTGGCGCTGACCACCGACTTCCGTGATGTGTTCAGCGAGATTGCCAGCAAGCATCTAGGCGCGACGAACCTCAAGGCCGTCTTTCCGGGCTATGCGGGAAGTCCTTCGAAGTTCCGTGGTGTGCTGGGCTGATGGAACCGCGGATGAACACCGATAGACGCTGATAAGAAGAAAGACAGAAAGATATGGGCGCAGGCGAGTACGTTGTCGTAGGCCTGCGCTCTTTATCTTTAGCGACTCGTATCCGTCGTTAGGATCAGACGTTTGATGTCGACTCGCGGTCTTCCGAAGTTGATCAAAAGGCAAATTGGCAGCCTGGTGGCTTTCAAGTAGTTCAGGCATTGTGCCGTGTGGATTTCATCCAAAAGCTTGACGGCTTTGATCTCGAGAAGAACCGCGCATTCGACTACCAAATCTGCAATGTATGTGCCTACTACAACGTCGTCATAGCGCACCTCCATTAGTTGCTGTTGAGCAACGCGAAGACCGGCCTTGCGAAGCTCAATCACCAGGGCGTTCTCGTAAACCTTTTCAAGAAAACCACAGCCAAGCCGATTGCCCACGGTGAAAGCGCAACCAATTATTCTCTCAGTCACTCTGTCAGTTTCTGATTTGTGTTCATCTGTGTTCATCTGCGGTTTCTCCGAACGTAGGATGGTGACCCCTCTCGGATTGAGAGCGCAGATTATGAATAAGTAGCGGTTTAGAGCAAGCGAATTCTTCTCGTGGACTCGATTGGCTAGCGCGCGTCCGCGGTTTGGTTTATGCTGCCGATTCGAAGCAATCACAATTACCAGACATCCTATCTTGAGGCTCGACATATGATTGCGATTACTCGCGGAAAGAGATGTGCGCGACTCTTAGTTGCTATCTCTGTAAATGTTCTTTTCCTGGGAGGTGTGGATCTGCGAGCCCAGGTGTCACCACCGCCACAGGCGCCGCCGATCCAATACTCGCCACAGCTCGTCGCCGAAATAAAGCGAGTGCAGCAGGCCGCGTTTGAAAGCGATTATGCGTATCGCCAGCTTGCTCACTTAAGCAACAACATCGGCCCGCGCCTAAGCGGTTCGCCGCAGGCGCAGGCGGCGGTTGAGTATGTAGCCGGAGAGCTGCGCAGGCTCGGGCTCGAAGTGCAACTTGAAAAAGTCATGGTGCCGCATTGGGTGCGCGGAGAAGAGACGGGAGCGCTTATCGAATATCCGGGGATGTCGCCACGGACGACGCAGAAGATCGTACTCACCGCGCTGGGCGGCAGTGTGGCGACGCCAGCCGATGGCTTGACCGCCGAGGTGGTGGTCGTCAATAACTTTGAGGAGCTTACGGCGCTGGGCCGTGGGCGCGTCGCGGGAAAGATCGTCCTGTTCAATGCGAAGTTCGATCAGCAGCTTGCCGATAATGGATTCGCAGGTCCAGCCTACGGCCAGGCAGTGATCTATCGCGGCATCGGCGCCAGTGCGGCGGCGCGGCTCGGTGCGGTCGCGGCGCTCAACCGATCTGCCGGCGGTGCCGATTATCGTTTGCCGCACACGGGCGCGTTGCGCTATGCGGATGATGCGCCAAAGATTCCCGCGGCGGCAGTGACTTCCGAAGACGCGGAAACGATCGCGTACCTTGCCCGCGAAGGCAAAGTACGAATGCACCTCGTGCTCACGCCGCAAACTTTGCCGGACGCCGTAAGCTACAATGTGATCGCAGATCTAAAGGGAAGTGAACATCCGGAACAGATTGTTATCGCTTCAGGTCATCTGGATTCGTGGGACCTGGGCCGCGGCGCGATTGATGACGGCGCCGGCGTAGTAATCGCGATGCAGACCGCGCAGTTGCTGAAACAGCTTCATCTTCGTCCGAAGCGAACGATTCGGATCATCGCCTGGATGAATGAAGAGAACGGGGCGAGGGGTGCGCGCACGTACGCCGACGATCACAAGGCGGACTTCGCGAACCACTTCGCCGCGATCGAAAGCGATTCGGGCGCGAGCCATCCAATGGGTTTTTACGCGCAAGGCAAGCCTGAGCTGCTGACTCTGCTGCAACCGTTGTCGACAATCCTACAAAGCCAGGGGGCCGGCGTGACGCGTATGGTTGAGGAAACGGGGACTGACGTTGCCCCACTTGGCGAAGCCGGCGTGCCTACTTTTGCGCCTATTCAGGACGCGCGCACTTACTTTAATTATCACCACACCGCCGCGGACACGCTCGATAAAGTTAATCCGAGGGAGTTGCAGGAAAACTGCGCGCTGGTAGCAGCGCTGACTTATACGCTGGCGAGTATGCCGCAGGCGTTGCCGAGGTAATATCAATCACAGAGACACAAAGTCCGGAAAGAGCAGGAAGGAAAAGAGAACCGCCCAATATGTATCTGGATTCTAATCCTGATCCGAGGTTAGCTTAGTGTCTTTGTGGTGAAGTCCATGCCTTTTCATCCACAGATCGTACGCTTCGATTCGCTCGATTCAACCAATCTCGAAGCCATGCGCCAGGCCAGAGCCGGCGGCCCCGAAGGTCTGTGCATCGTGGCGCGCGAACAGGTGCGCGGGCGCGGGCGAATGGATCGCAGTTGGCAATCGCCAAAGGATGCCGGGCTTTACTTCAGCATGATTCTCAGGCCGCGACTCGAGATGAGTTCATGGCCGCTGATCACCCTGATGGCTGCGCTGGGGGTCTGTGACGCCCTGATGAAGGCGTGCGATTTGCGCGCGGACATTAAGTGGCCTAACGACATTTGCCGCAACGGTCGAAAGCTTTGCGGGATTCTGGTTGAGACGATTGAAACTGAAAGCAGCGCAGCCGCGATTGTCGGCGTTGGGATCAATCTAAGTGCTGACAGTTTGCCGGCCGAACTTCTCGCTGCCGCAACCTCAGTTGAAGAAGCTATTGGACGCGCCCCGGATCTTGAGTTGGTCTTACAGGAACTCGTGAAAGCGATCGCCGAGAGATACGATTTTCTGTACCGTCCGCAAGGCGCCGAACATACGATTCGCGAGTGGTGCGCCAGCTCATCCTATGCGTTTGATCGCCGCGTAGGCGTCACGCTTTTGCACGATAGATTCGAAGGAATCACGCGCGGGCTTGAAAGCGATGGCGCTCTCCGTGTAGAAACTAACGAAGGTAAGATCAGAATCGTGCGTGCTGGAGATGTGACGGCTTTGCGCGCGTCAGAATAGGGTTTGGGTGTAGGGTAGCGGCTTGGCGTTTAGAGTATTGAGTGGCGGGCTAAGGCTGCCGAAGCGCCGAACAGTATTCGATGCCATAAAACCAAACCCCTACACCCTCAGAGTTATGCTCTTAGTAATCGACATCGGCAACACGAACACGTCGCTCGGCGTCTTTGACGGCGAGCGGCTGGCGACGCATTGGCGTCTGACTACCGAGCGATCGCGCACGGTAGATGAATGGGGCGTGCTCACGCGCAACCTGTTTGCGCTGGCGGGTCTGGACTTTAAATCAATCAACGCGATCGCGATTGCTTCGGTCGTGCCGCCGCTGAATTTCACGCTTAAGCGCATGGCTGAGGACTATTTTCACCTCACGCCGCTGTTTGTTGATCATGCAACCGACACCGGCGTGCCGATTCTTTATCAACCTGCGTCAGACGTCGGCGCCGATCGGATCGTTGATGCGGTCGCGGCCATCAAAAAGTACGGCGCGCCCTGCATCGTGGTGGATTTCGGCACGGCCACGACGTTCGACGCGATCAATTCGAAAGGCGAGTACCTCGGCGGTGTAATCACGCCGGGAATCACGATTTCTGCGGATGCGCTGTTTGAACGCGCGGCGAAACTGCCGCGGGTCGAGATTAAGCGTCCGCGGAAGGTCGTCGGTTCGGCCACCGTCGAAGCAATGCAGTCTGGTCTGTATCACGGCTATGTCGGTTTGGTTGATGGCATCTTGAAAAGAATGATTGACGAAGTTGGTGGAACGCCACACGTGATCGCCACCGGCGGTCTGGCCCCGCTAATCGCGACCGGATCTGAGTTTATAGAACAAGTTGACGAGACGCTGACCCTGGAAGGCTTACGTCTGGTTTACGAACGAACCACCTAGTTCTTTGTTCTTGGTGCTTTGTACTTTGAAGTCCGGGTCATCTTGGATGGACTAATGCAAAGTACAAAGTACGAAGCACAAAGTACAAACGAACAGGTAGCCAGCGTCCAGGCTCTCATCTTGAATTACTTCAGTTACTTTTCCGAAATTGAAGACACGTTCATTCGCCGGCGCGGCAAGCATTTGTTGTTGAGCCCTATGGATTGGGCGCTGATTGAAAGCTGGAAAGAACGCGGCCTGCCGTTGCACGTGGCCCTGCGCGCAATCGAACACTCGTTTGATTCTTATGAAGCGAAGAAACGCAAGCGCAGTGTGAAGACGCTGCTTTATTGCCAGGAAGAAGTTGAAGCGCAATATGCTGAGTGGCTCGAATCGCGGGTTGGGAGCCACGAAGAGTCGCAAGAAGAGAGCGAAGAGGATGAAAAGACTCCGTTTCCGCGCGCCGTGGTTCTGGCTCACCTCGCCCGTTCGCGCGCAGAGCTGATAAAACTGGCCGGCGCTCGCCGTCAAACGAGCGCGGACGAATTCTGTGAGGTGTTAACGCGGGCGACGGCGCTGCTTGAAGAGTTGGAGAATGATTATGCCGCGGCCGTGCAGGCCGACGCGCGCAGACTTGAGCAGTCGCTGACGGGCATCGAGCGGATGTTGGACGAGACGATTCGCAAGACGGTTTCTGACGACCATCTCAAATCAATCAGCGCAGAGATCGAAGATCAATTGAAGCCTTACAAGCGACACATGGACAAAGCGGCTTATGCAGAAACGAACGAGAATCTCTTGCGCAAGCGGCTGCGCGAGCTGCTCGGCGTTCCCCGGTTGAGTCTGTTTTTCCTCTGAATCAAAGTGGAAGTCACGATCGAACGCATCTTGCCCGGCGGTCTGGGCCTCGCGCACGCCGATGGGCGCACTCTGATGGTCGCGCTGGCGGCGCCCGGTGACCGGGTGCGCGTTTCAATCGATCGAGTAAAGGGCAACGTCGCCTTCGCCTTGATCGAGGAAGTCATCGAATCTTCCCCACAACGCGTCGAACCTCCTTGCCAGTACTTCGGTCGCTGTGGGGGTTGCGACTTTCAGCAATTAACTTATCAAGCTCAACTCGACGCGAAAGTTGAGATCATCAAAGACTGCCTGCACCGGATCGGTCGCATCGAAAACCTTCCTGACTTTCAAATCACGCCCGCGCCAAATCCCTGGCAGTACCGCACGCGCGCGCAGTGGCAATACGACGCCATTAGACGAAAGCTGGGATACTTTGAGAGTGGCTCACGGCGCGTTTGTGACGTGGCCGAATGCGCGGTGCTCGCGCCGCAGTTGCAACAGACGCTTTCAGTTTTGCGCGAGCGGATGTCTGACGGCTCGCTTTCCGAAGAGGCGCGAGACTTCCGCGCCGTCGCTGGCGATGAAGGCGTGTCAATCGCGCCTGATCGGGGCAGTAGCCCGACCGTGAGGGAGGGCGCAGCCCCAACGACGGGCAGCGCACCAGTCGTTGAAGTCACTCGCACAATTAACGGCGAGACTTACCACTTGAACGCTGAATCGTTCTTCCAGGCCAACGATGATCTGTTGCCCCAACTGATCGATGCGGCGTTGAGCGAGGCAAGCGGCGAGACGGCGGTGGAACTTTATTGCGGTGTTGGGCTATTCACGGTTCCTTTGGCGCGGTGTTTCGCGCGCGTCATCGCGATCGAGGGCGATGCCGCAGCAACGCGTTTCGCGCGCGAAAACCTGGCGACTGCGGGCTTGACGAATGCCAAAGTCCTTAATCAGGACGTTGCCGGCTGGCTTGAAGAAAATGTGGAGTGCGCCGGCAACGACGGCGCTTTGGATCGCTCGCATCGAGCTCTACAAAGATCAGAAGCACGAACGCCGATCCAAAGCGGCGTCGCAGCCGCCGCAGTCCAAAGTCCGCCGGATTTTCTGCTACTCGATCCGCCGCGTACCGGCGCAGAGTCACGCGTCATCGCGGGCATACTCAACTTGAAACCAAGACGCATCAGCTACGTCTCGTGCGATCCAGCGACCCTCGCGCGTGACCTGCGAAAGTTAATCGCGGGCGGCTACACGCTTCACTCGATCGCAGCATTTGATATGTTCCCGCAGACGCATCACGTCGAAACGGTAGTTCACCTTTTGTGTGATTTAGACGCGTGCAAGCCGAAGCGTCAGCGGTCAAATCCCTCTGGAGGAAGTCTATGAAAACTATCGCACGACTCTCGCTCATCCTTATTTGCTCGTCCCTCCTGCTGGCGCAGCAGAGAACTAATAGCAGGCAAATCCTCGTCTTCACTCACGTGACATTAATTGATGCCACTGGAGCAGAAGCAAAACCTGACATGACCGTGGTCATTCGTGATGGTCGAATCGCGGCACTTGGCAGACATGGCAAGATACCGCCGGCGAAGGGTGCTCGGGTCATTGACGCGAGGGGCAAATTCCTCATTCCCGGTTTATGGGACATGCATGTTCACGAGTGGAACAAAGAAGCATTCTTTCCACTCTTTATCGCCAATGGCATCACCGGCGTCCGCGACATGTTTGCGCCGCTGCCCCCAATCAAGCAGTGGCGCGCGGAAGTGGCGG
>DATGVD010000002.1:0-2218 GCA_035300785.1 Pyrinomonadaceae bacterium
GCCGCGAGGCTGTTCGCCACCGCCAGTCCGAGATCGTTATGACAATGGACGCTGATGGTGACATCTTCTCGATCACGAACGACGCGCTCGCGCACCGTCCGCACGAGTTGCGCGAATTCATTGGGGAGAGTGTATCCGACGGTATCCGGCACGTTGAGAATCGTGGCGCCTTCGGCGACTGCGGCCGCGAAAACTTCGCAGAGATAATCAACGTCGCTGCGCGTGGCGTCTTCAGCAGAGAACTCAACTTCGCCGGCGAAGGTGCGCGCCAGGCGTACTGCCTGCCGGGTCATCTCGACGACCTCGGCGCGCGTCTTTCTCAATTTGTATTCGAGATGGATATCGGAGGTGGCGACAAAAGTGTGGATGCGCGGATGGGCCGCGCCGCGCAGAGCTTCGGCAGCCCGGCGCACGTCCTGCTCAGCCGTCCGGCACAAGGCGGCGACGGTTACCTCGCGACATTCGGAGGCAACAGCCTGGACAGCGGCAAAGTCTCCGTCTGAGGCGATCGGAAATCCGGCTTCGATGACATCGACGCCCAGCGATTGGAGCTTACGCGCCAGGCGCACCTTTTCTTTCAGGTTCATCGAGCAGCCCGGCGATTGCTCGCCATCGCGCAATGTTGTGTCGAAGATTCTGACTCGCTCAGATTTCACTACCCACCCTCCGTCTTCGGTGTTCAAAAGGGGAAATCCTAAGCGGTCGCCTCGTGAAAGTCAAAGTTATAATTATGATGATAAGATAACTATCTATGATATGATAACCAGAGCGCGAGCGATGAATAACAGGCGCATAGAGTACCAACCTCAGTTGGGTGCTCTGTTAAGTAACGAATGTCCGACTAAAGTCGGCACTCGGAAACACCGCTAAGCAAACTATGGATATCAACCAACTTGAAGTCTTCCTGGCCGTGGCCCAGGAGAAGAGTTTTTCCCGCGCGGCGGAAGTGCTGCATCGCACCCAGCCGGCGGTGAGCCAGGCGATCCGGCGTCTGGAGGCGGAGCTGGGCGAGTCTTTGTTCGATCGCTCGTCGAAAGACGGCACCCTGACTGCGGCCGGCCGGGTCCTGTTGGACTTTGCGCAGCAGATGATGAATCTGCGGCATCACGCTCACTCCGCGATTCGCGAGCTGCGCGACCTGCATCGCGGCAAGCTGTCACTGGGCGCCAACGAGTACACGGTGATGTGCCTGCTGCCGCTGATTCCAATCTTTCGCGCGCGCCACCCGCACATCAAGATCGAGGTGAAGCGCAGTCTGGCCAGTCGCATTCCCGGCGAGATTCTGGGTCGCGACGTCGAGATTGGCGTCGTCTCTTTCAAACCCACCGACCAGGCCATCAAGTCCATGGCAATCGCGGTCGACGAATTGGCTTTAGTGGTTGCGCCGAATCATCCATTGGCTGCGAAGAAGATCGTTTCCGTGCGCGAGCTGGGCGCGGAGGCCTTCATCGCGCATAACGTGCCGTCGCCGTATCGCGAGCGAGTGATCAAAACGTTCGAGAAGCATCGCACGCCGCTGAACATTTCCATGGAGATGCCGACCCTCGAAGCCATTAAACGGCTGGTCGAGAGAGGCCTGGGCGTGGCTTTGATACCACGACTGGCCGCGCAGACTGAGATTGAGCGGAAGCAGCTAGCCGGCTTGACGGTGCGGGAAATGAAACTGGAGAGACGGATGCATTTGATCTATCGAAGAGGCGCCACCCTCTCTCACGCGGCGAAGGCTTTCTTGAGGGTCGCGCGCGGGAAGCAAGATCAAGAAGCTTCGGATCAGATCTAACCGCAGAGGATGAAAAGGAACGCAAAGGATTTCCTCTGCGGCCTTGGCGAAAAACTCTGCGAACCTCTGCGGTTAAGGTCTTGTGGGTTATTGCATCGTGATGTCCACGATTTCGCCGCCGAAGGCGCGCAGGACTTGTTGCACGGTGGGATTCTGAGCCACGGCCTCGCGGGCTTGCTGTTTCGAGCGACGTTCGTCTTCTTCGGGTGAGGCCGGTGCGCTCTCGTCACTTTCGGCCTGGCGGATTGCGAAGCGGATTCCGACCTCCCGGCCGCATACTTCGGCACACGCTTCACGCAGAGCTTTTGCATTGTCCGCTTTCGCGAGCGTGTCACGAGCGTGCCGGGCTTCAGGCATGAACTCAATCGACAGCTCATCGCCTTCCAGTTCCACGCGGCCAGCGGCGTCGAGAGCGGCGATCAGTAAGCGGCGCTTTTT
>DATGVD010000003.1:0-3700 GCA_035300785.1 Pyrinomonadaceae bacterium
CGAATCGCCCGAGCGGGATCGCCACCGCCTTGCTGATAGTGGGCGATGTCGAGCTCGAGTTTGACGTAGCGCGGGTCAACCGCTTCCATGATGCGATCAACTTCGTCGGGCGCTTCTCCGAGCGAGCCCATGTGATTGTGATAGCCAACCGGAACACCAAGATCGACGGCGCGCTTGCCGATCTCGGTTAGCAGCCGTCCGAGTTGTTTAAAGTCAGAAGCTGTCGGCGCGCGATCTTTGGGCCGCGCAGAATCCGTCACCTGCAAGTAATGACCGCCTAGATCATGCACGAATTTAGCGTTGCTGACGTGCTTGGCGATCTCACTGTCTGCGGTACCGGCGGCGATAGCTACTCCTCCACTCGACAGGGCGACCATTTCGAGGTGGTGCCGGTCCAACAGATCGCGCAGGGCTTTCGGCCGATCGCCGTAGTCCTTCAGCACGTTGTTACGTAACTGAATGCCGCGAAATCCGATCTCAGAGATGTCCTGAATCGCCTGCAAATCATTTCCGCCCCAGGTGATTGCCGCATAGCCGAAAAGAATCTTCGCCGGCGCCGGCGTAATCGGGCGATCAAAGTAAGCGAGATCAACATCCGGATAAAGAGACGGCTGGAAGGTTTTGGAAAGCGCATCGAGCGGCAGCGCCGAGGCGGCAGCAACAGTTCCCAGACCGGCTATGAAACGACGGCGAGACAGTGACATGTAATCTCCTGAGTAGTGACCTACTTTGATAAGTGGTGTTCAGAGTACCGACTTTAGTCGGGCTCTTGTTAAGCAAGAAAGAACCCAACTAAAGCTGGTACTCTAAACGCCGTTCATTAGGACGCGACCGATCTCCTCAATGCACTTTGCCGTTTCGCAACTATGCGGTTGCCGGCGTTCTCTTAATGGCGTCGAGCGTAATCCGCTCTTGCTTTCGGTACGCCAGATTGGCCATATGCGCCGCCACCGCCGAGCGATAGCCGATCTCGACCGGAGCATTAGGCTCTTTGCGCGAACGGATGCACTCGATGAAATTAGCCATGTGATTCACGCCTTTGGAAACTCCTTTGGCCGCCGCGCCAGCGGGACGATTTAGTTTTTCCGGAAAATACCAAACGCCGGTCTCTGACTTCCCGGTCACCATGTCGGTCGCGCCCGCAACGCGTTCGATGGTGCCGTCCGAGCCAAGGAACCGCTCACCTAAACCGTAATGACTATTGCTGAAGGTTGACTGCCACGTTACCGTAAGATCATTCGGATAGTCGAGCGTCACGGCAATCGTGTCCGGCACTTCGCGGCCGTCCTTCTCCGAAAACACTCCGCCCGACATATACGCGGAAGTAGGAAGTGGAAGATCCAGAGAGCTAATAATCAGAGCGATCTGATGGACCATGTTCTCAGTCACATTCCCTCCAGAGAACTCCCAGTACAGTCTCCAATTTATGAACTTGTATGGATCGAAAGGCCGGGAACGCCGCCCGTTGAGAAAGAGATTCCAGTCAACGTTGCCGGCAGTGCAGTCAGGGGGAACGGGACGGACCCACTGACCTTTGCCTTTGGGCGTATTACGGCTCATCCAGGATTCGACGTGCGTAATCTTGCCGGCCATGCCGCTCTTGATCCATTGCCGGGCATCGGCGACCGAGCCCGAGCTCTCATGCTGCAGCCCGATCTGAACAACGCGATCCGACTTGCGCGCGGCGTTCCGGCAGGCTTCGGCCTCTTCAATGGACCAGGTCATGGTCTTTTCGCTATAGAGGTCTTTGCCTGCCGCTATTGTGTCGATGAAGTGGCGACCGTGGCAGTGAAGCGGTGAAGCCACAATGACTGCGTCAAGGTCTTTCAGATCCAGCAGCCTGCGATGGTCGGTGAAAGTTTTTACTGCGGGCGCAAGCTGTCTGGCCTCTTCGTGACGACGGGTGTAAACATCAGCCGCCGCGACAAAGTCGACATTCGGGATTTTTAATATTTCTCGCAAATCTTCCTGGCCGCGAGCGCCGCAGCCGATAATGCCAAGGCGAACTCGGTCATTCGCTCCCAGCACGCGGCTCGTCGCGAAGGACGTTAGCCCAACCGTGGCGCCGGCGAGCGCCGCCTGCTTGATGAATTGTCGGCGTTCGATCGTTTGCTTTGTCATGATCCGCTCCTGCTGTTGCCGCTATCCGAAACCGAGTTCGAATACCATCTCAACCCGGCCATGCAAATTGGCGGCAGACTTCGGCCGCTAATCTCCTTGAAGTGCGCGAACTTAGTCAAGATAGTTCTCAACCTATTCTCAAGGCGCGAGAGTCTGTCGGCGAAAAGAGTAAAAGCTCAGCCGGTATTCATCCCAGGACGATCCGATGTACGGGTTAATTCGGAGGCGGCGCTGTGGATGACGGCACTGGTTTGCCATCGACAGTATTTGGCTCCATCAACTCGATCCGAGTGCCGTCAGGATCGAAGAGGTTCGCCTGCCGCTTGCCATTCTTGCCGACCTTCACTTCGATAGGCCTCGGGTAGTTCTTGCGCGCCGGACGCGCTTCGAGCATAGCGACGGCCTTCTTAATATCAGGTGTGATCAAACAAATGTGATTCTTAGTCCCTGTCTGTTCAGCGTCAGGCGGTTTGGAGTACAGCATCAGCTCGAGATAATCGTTACCCTCCGGAACTCGCATGTTAACCCAGCTCAGCTCTGTTCCGGATGAGCTACCCCGCCAGAACTCCTGGAAGCCGAGGACATCGCGATAGAATTTCAAGGACGGCTCGAGCGCCCTAACCAGCACTCCGACATGCGCCATCCGCGTCGAGACGCGCGTGTCGGGCATGAATTTCCCTTGCTCGCGCCTCGTCCAACTGTCCGGTTCGTACTGAACAATTTCTACCTGGTGACCGTCCGGGTCGACAATGTTGAAATTCGAGTTTCCGATTCGGCCTTTCGTCACTTTATCCGGCACCTTAATTCCATGGGACGCCAGGTATTCGCGCAGGCCCAGGGCTGAGTCAGTGAAGAAAGCGATGTGATTAAGATGACCGTCTTGTTTGGGGTTCTCGGCGAAGAGCTCAATGTATTGGTTGTCGTTAATCTTAATGAAAACGATCCGGTCCGAACCATCCTCCCGCTTCAGCACGTATGGCTCCTGGTATCCGAGGAAGTCCTCATAAAATGCGCGGGCCTTTTTTAGATCGCTGACGAACAGCGCCATATGTGACAGACCCAGGACGCGAGGACGTCTTACCTCATCGCCGGCTATTGAGCCAACAAACGAAATTGCCAGCACCAGGGAAATTGCGATTCGTTCCATGGACTTCATCTAGTGATGAGTTCGCCAGATTAATATAATCATCCGCCGAACGCCAGAGTTAATACAATGTTCCCGACGGTTTCACCCGCTGATATACTCGCGTGCGGGCGCACGTCCACGACTTCTGACTCGAAAACTAAGGCTTGCGCGGTTCTTTGTCGCGCTCTGTTTCGATCAGGTCTTGTCCCTCACTCAACATCACGCCATCCCAACGGTTCATCACGTCCAGATGAATGTCAAACTGATCGAGGATCCGCATCGTCGTGTGGTTGATCACGTCTTCGAGGTTCTGCGGATGGTTATAGAAAGCGGGCATCGGCGGCAGAATCACGACTCCCATCCGCGATAGCTTCAGCATGTTCTCAAGATGAATCTCATTTAGCGGAGACTCGCGCACCACCAGAACCAGTTTGCGCCGTTCTTTCAGCATCA
>DATGVD010000004.1:0-2908 GCA_035300785.1 Pyrinomonadaceae bacterium
GGGTTTGTTGGTAGATCGTTTGGCAAGGCAAGCAACTGCGCTGATGATTCTGCACCTGCTTGGTACTTTGAGTCTGATCGCGATCGCGCCTTCCGTAATGTTTGCGCCGGCATTTCCCGTGCTCACGATGGCTGGTGAATTCGTTCTAAAGAATGTGATGCTGATGAGCTCCGCGCTGGTGATCATATGCGCTCGCCCTAATGCGCACGCGCGCCCCTCATGACTGTCACTTTCGCTCGACCTCTTCCATGACCCGCAGCATATTCCCGCCCAAAATCTTGTCGATGTCGTTCTCCGAATAACCGCGCCGGAGAAGTTCGGCCGTCAGGTTCGGTAAGTCAGCCACCGATTTCAAATCGGCGGGAACAACTTGCACGCCGTCAAAGTCCGATCCGATGCCGACGTGATCGATGCCCCCCAGCTTTACGATGTGATCGATGTGATCGACTATGCGCGTGACCGAAACCGGAGGCAGACGCTTCAGGTATTCTTCGCTCCGCACGCGATCTCGTGCCAGCTTCTTGTGCGCGGCATCACCCTTTTCTTCGTCGGAAGCGCGCTGGACCAGCGTCGCAATTTCAGCGTCGACCTTTTTCTTCGTCTCGGCATAGCCCGGTTCGATATGTTCCGGATAGAAAATTACGTTCACCACGCCGCCGGTTTTCGCCAGCGCGACGATCATTTCGTCGGTGAGATTGCGCGGCACGTTCGCAATCGCCCGGCAACCGGAGTGCGTCGCGATCACCGGCCGGGTCGAAGTGTTGACGATGTCCCAGAACGCCTTGTCTGAGAGGTGCGAAACGTCGACCATCATTCCAAGTCGATTCATCTCGCGAATGACCTGCTTGCCAAAATCGTTCAGGCCGCGAGTTTTTCCGGCTTCATCGCCTGACGATCCGGCCCAACTCGTGCTCACTGACCACGCCCCCGACATGTAGCGCACACCCATCTGGTAATACCGTCCGACGTTCTCGATCTTTTCGTCGATCGCATAGCCGCCTTCCATTCCCATCAGCGCTGCGATCTTTCCTGACGAGGCGATGCGTCGAACGTCGGCCGCAGTCGTGGCCAGCTCCCAGGTTTCCGGATGCTTTGCGGCCAGCGCGCGCACAGCTTCAATCTGGACATCGGCGCGCTTAATTGCACGTTCGCCGCCGCCACCAAACAATTCCGGCTCGACCCAGATGGAAAAGAACTGCGCATCGAGACCGCCTTCCTGCGCGCGCACCGAGTCGAGATGGCCGTCGGACAAGCGCTGCGCTAAATCCACCATCTCGTCGACCAGCCGCTGCGTCGTGTCAGCGTGCATGTCGATGACGATGGCGCGCCGGTGGATTGCAAGCGGATCGTTTGCGGCGAAAGTTGTTCCAGATGTGTTGGTCATAGGTTTGCGCTCTGCATTTTTCGTTTCCCCAGAGTTGCGGCAACCGCTCGGAATCAACAGCGCGACCCCAACCAGCAGCAAAGCCGGCGCGCTCGCAACTCGTCGAGCCCGGAACAACTCCGTTTTGAAATTCCTACTTGAACCCAGGTTCATCACAAATCGTACGAAGGGCTGTCTTGATAATCAAGCACGTGTTCAGAGTGCCGGCCCCGGTCGGGCTTTTATCTGTGAAGAAAAAACCCGGCTAAAGTTGGTACTCTAAACGCCGCTTAATCAGGCCGAAGCTCGTCTTGCAAACGAGAGCGCGTTTAGAGTATCGTGCTTTGTCAATTCAGGCCTAAACTTTATCTTTGTTCTGACTGATTAGTCTCCGGAAAAGGAGAGTCAAACACATGTTTTCAAAAAGCGGCAAAGGGAGAGACGTGGCTACGCCGCGCATTTGCGACGTGGTCTGGCACGACGGCGAGTTTATCAAATGGAACGACGCGCGCGTGCACGTGATGTCGCACGTTCTGCATTACGGGTCAAGCGTCTTTGAAGGAATCAGGTGTTACGCGACCAAACGTGGCCCGGCGATCTTTCGCCTGCGCGAGCACATGCAGCGCTTTTTGAACTCTGCGAAGATCTATCGCATGGATCACGAATGGAAGATCGATGATTTTTGCGACGCCTCGGTTGAACTGGTGAGACGCAGCGGTCTGGAGCAGTGCTACATTCGGCCGATTCTGTTTCGCAGCCTCGACGAGGAACATCCGGCGTTTGGGGTGAACCCATTTCCGAATCCGCTGGCCTGCTACATCGGCGCGTGGGACTGGGGTAAGTATCTTGGTGACGAAGCAATCGAGAAAGGCGTGGACGTTTGCGTGTCGAGCTGGAATCGCCTGACGCCAAATTCCCTGCCGGCCATGGCCAAGAGCGGGGCCAACTACATGAACTCGCAGTTGATCAAGATGGAAGCATTGCTGAACGGATTCGCCGAAGGCATCGCGCTTGACGATCGCGGTTATGTTTCCGAAGGTTCGGGGGAGAACATTTTTACGGTGAGCAACGGGATCGTGAATACGCCGCCGCTTTCGTCGTCAGTGCTACCCGGGATTACACGTGACAGCGTGATTCAAATCTGCCGGGAACTCGGGATCACGATTAAGGAACGAACTATTCAACGCGCCGCGCTCTACGTTGCGGATGAGCTTTTCTTCAGCGGTACCGCCGCCGAAATCACCCCGATTCGCACGGTCGATCGCATCCAGATCGGTTCCGGCGAGCGTGGAGAGATCACCGCGAAAATCCAGAAAGTCTTTTTCGAGATCACTTCCGGCGAACGCCAGGCGCCCGGCCCGTGGCTCACTTACGTACGCGAACAAAAGGCGCGCGCGGCCAATCAACCGGCGACCGGCACTGCCGATAATGGTCGCAGCTCAAAAGCCAAAGGCAAAACCGAATCCGGGGCAACTCCAGTTGAACCGGAACTGGTCGCCAGAGCGCATGCCGGGGCGATGGAATAAATTTAAGGACAATCTGATG
>DATGVD010000005.1:0-4975 GCA_035300785.1 Pyrinomonadaceae bacterium
TGGAAAGATTGTCGAGATCTATCGCGCATTTGTTTTCGGGAACAGCGCGCGGTCAGGCTCGGCATTCAAACGGGCCAGCATCTTCCTGATCAAACGGGTCTTGATCCGGACTAGCGTGTTCTAATAAAGGATGGTGCACCCAGCAGGACTCGAACCTGCGGCCTTCTGATTCGAAGTCAGACGCTCTATCCAACTGAGCTATGGGTGCACGCGTACTTAAGTTTCAGGTTTCAGGTTGCAAGTTACAAGTCCGCAACTCTCAATTCATTTTCATGTCTTTCATGGGCGACTTCGTCGGCTCTCCGGGCGGCATCATTCCGCCCTGAAACTCATGACGAATGAAGCGAATGAGGTCGTTAATCTGATCCGGCTTTAACTTGTCCCCGAACGCCGGCATGCCGTCGCCGCCCTTCGTGATTTGTTTGACGAAGTCTGAGTGGGGATGACGCAGCGCGTGTCCTTCGCGCAAACTCGGCACCTTCAACTTCGTGCCGTCCTCCAGTTTCACCGGCCCGCCTGTGCCCGTCTCGCCGTGACAGCCTTTGCAGTTCTTATCAAAGGTGGCGCGCGCCAACGCAAATTCATCCGGTGTCGCGGTCGCCGGCCCTTTGGTGTTGGCCACCGGCGGAGTCGCGGTCCTGTTACAGCCGGTGAGAAGCAGAATTGGAAGAAAGGCGGCGACGGCAAACAGCATGAGCAATCGATAGTTCATCTGCGCGTTCTCCGAATAGTTCATGGCTGATTTTCCGACAGAGCGGCGCGAGTATAACATGCGGCGTTTCGATTCTCTCTGCTAAGTTGCAAACCCACGAAGATCAAAGGCAGAATAGGTGCGCCTTAACTCAGACCTTCTAAATCGCACGACAAGACCTGCGAACGTTTTTGATCCAGGGATTGGAACGATGGGCTCCGAAAACGATCAAACCAATAATTCCACGCGTGGGTCGCTTCGTCTCGCCCCGAATGTCGAAGAACTCGAGGAGCACAAACGGAAGCTTCCCCGGCAGTTCGTTAACTTCACTTTTTATCGCGCCCGCCCTGATTGGAGAATGCTGAGCGACGACGAGAAGCACAGCTGCAAGCAGGGATTTATGAAGACGGTTGACGACTTTCGCCGGCACTTGTTGATTCGCACTTATTCAACCGTAGGGTTGCGCACCAGCGCTGACTTTATGATCTGGCGCATCGGCTGCGACCTCGAACCGATGCAGGAGATGACCGGCCGCCTTAATGGAACGCAGTTGGCGAAGTACGTCGAACCCACGAAGTCACTGCTTTCAATGACCAAGCGATCGATGTACATCGAAAAGAACTGTTCGGAACAACCCGAGGACCGTGTTCACGTCGTGCCGGGCCAGTCGGATTATCTTTTCGTGTGCCCACTGCTGCGCACCCGCGAATGGTACGCGCGCCCGCAGGAGCAAAGGCAGGAGATGATGGACGAGAGTCTGCGTATCGGATCGAAATATCGTTCAGTGCGTTTGCACACGACCTACTCTTTCGGCCTCGACGATCAGGAATTCGTGGTCGCGTTTGAGACAGACAAGCCGTCCGACTTCCTCGATCTGGTCCAGGAACTGCGCGAGACCAAAGCGAGCGCGTTCACCTTGCGCGACACGCCGATGTTCACCTGTCGACAGCGCACCCTGGCCGAGTGTCTTGACGCTCTGGGGTAGGAAAGGACGGACAGGGAGAAGGGGTGATGGGGGGAAAGGGAGAAGGAAGGAGCCTCACTCTTCATGGAGCATATTTCAAGCTACAAGGAACTGAGGGTCTACCAGAAGGCGATGGTCGCTGCCATGAGGATCTTCGAGCTCACAAAACACTTTCCTGTAGAAGAGCGATATTCCCTTACCGATCAAATTCGACGAGCGTCGCGTTCGGTCTGCTCCAACATTGGCGAGGCATGGCGGAAACGCCGCTACCCGGCACACTTTGTTAGCAAGCTCAGCGATTCCGAAGGCGAAGCTGAAGAGACCCGCGTGTGGTTAGAGTTCTCATGGCGATGCGGTTACATGTCGAAGAGCGACGCATCGGAGCTTGACACAGAATACGATCAGATCATTGGACAACTAGTGCGAATGATCGATAGACCGGATCAATGGGTGATCGATACGAATAGAATTCGCCGCGCTTAGATTTCTCAAGACAAAGATGAGAATTTGCGACTTGCTTCTTGTCGGCTTACTCTCTCTGACTACCTGTTCATCAGCCGCCTTTCCCCTCTCCCCGTCTCCCCATCGCCCTATCTCCCCGTCTCCGCCTTTCGAATATCTCTGGTACGAGACAGAGAACATGCGCGGCATTACCGAGACGCCGCGGCACGAAGCCCTCCTGAATCCTTCGTATCTTGAACTGCCTGCGGCGAGGGCACCCGGCTGGGGAATCAACGGGCCCGGAGTTTCGGCTGAGTGGTCGCAGGGCGGCGAAAGCGAGTGGAACTCCGTGGCCGCGAGCGCGGACGAGACGCGTGCGCGCATCTGGCAGGACATCGAAGTGCCACGCGCCGGCGAGTACAAAGTTTGGGTGCGCTATGCCGACTGGGGCAACCGGACTGAGAACTTCAGCGTTCGGATCGAACAGGAAAATCGCGAAGTCTTTCGACATGAGTTCGGCGCGAAGGACGTGATCGATCCGCACGATGAGACGAGCATGTATTGGCAGTGGGTGTTCGCGTGGGATGGCGCAGCCGCAACGTTGGCCAAGGGTCCGGCGCGAATCTCAATCGAGATTGAGAAAGCCGCGCAAGCAGTTCGCCAGGTCGATTGCGTCGTCATCACTAACGATCTGAGGTACACGCCCGACGGGAGACGCAAGCCGGATTTCGCGGCGGTGCGTTATCTGCGTGAATGGTCCACAGCGCGTACGCCGCTGGCTCCGCTGATCGAAACGCCGGCACGAATTGAGGCGGCGCCGGCCTGGCAACGTCCCAAACTCGCGGGCCGCGATTTCCAAATGCCCTGGAACATCCCGAAAGAATTCTGGGCGCTCCATGACAAACCACCCGCTGAGCGCCCGCTCTATCCGTTCAATGCCGAGCCAATGAACGAGTTCGTCAAGGCCTATTCAGGCAAGCGCGATGTTCCGATCTTTGCTTCGAAGGTCGTCGTTCCCGTCGTCTACATAAACGACCTTCCGGAACTCTTGAAAGACAGCAGCGCTTTTCGTCGTTATCTCGCCGAGACTAAATCACCCTTTGCGATTTTGATTAATTATGGCGCCGCGAGTTTTTCGGAAGCCGAAGGACAAGCTGCGTGGAAAGTCCTGAGCGGCGAGTTGCAGGATCAGTTTCTCGGTTGGATCTCCGGCGAGAGCATCGGTTTTGTCTGGAGCGAATCACCACAGTACTTGAAAATCTCGCCGGACATGACGCGCGCGCAGTTGCTCGACGCTCATCGCGTCTTTTACACCGAGGCTCTGGCGCGAAAGTGGAGCGCGATGTTCAAGACACAGGCGGGGCCGATGTGGGACAAGATGATTCCGGCGATGTCCACGTCCAGCACCTCGTTCGCGCACGCGCTGGGCGAATGGGGCGTGCGCGTTTTCGGAATGGAAACCGCAGCCGTGATGCCGATGACGGCGATGCGGATCGCGTTCACGCGGGGCGCGGCGCGCCAATACGGCGGCGCGTTTCTCTACTATCACGCGCCCAACTTTGGCGACACGGCCACGGTGTTTACCAGGCAGATGAGCTACGGCGGGCCGGATAACTTTTTCCACACGCGTTACGGCGCGACGATGGGCCCGTCGCTGTCCTGGTATCGAAAGAGTTACTACCTTTATTACATGTCGGGTGCGTCGGCTATTTATCTCGAACAGGGCTACGATCAATTCTTCAAGCCCGGGCCGGGCGAGCATTCATTTCAACTGAATCCGCTCGGTCGCATCACGGACGAGTTCATTCGCTTCGCGGACAAACATCCCGATCGCGGCACTCCTTACACGCCGATCGCGTTTCTGCTCGACCCGGCGCACGGTTGGGAAATCACCGACTATCCGCAGTGGCCGTTCGAAGTTTCGCAAATCAATCGCAGCGATCGCGCGCTCCGTGAATTGATCGGCGCCGCTTATTATCCGGGCACGGTGCGCGAAGGCGAACCGGCCAGCGGCGAGCGCCAGGCATTTGTGCCGGGAATCTTCGGCAACATTTTCGACGTGCTGGTTACGTCTGAGACGCACAAAGACGCGATCGATTCTTATCGCGCGTTGATTGTTGGCGGAGACGTCAAGTGGAGTAACGAGTGGGCGCGAAAACTCTCAGCTTACGTTCGTAATGGTGGCGTAGTGGTTTTGAACACTGCGAACTCAAATGGGCTGCCGGCCGAATTGTTGGGAGTGGAGGAAATTGGAGCTCTGATAGAAGAGGACAACGCAAAATGTCTCGCCGCGGGTGAGGCTCCCCAGAATCTCAGCGGCCAGGTTTTCCGGTATCGGAAGGTGTTTCCAAGAGGAGCCGACGTTCTAGTCGCTACGCCAAGAGGTGATCCGCTTGTAACTGTCAACAAAGTCGGACGTGGAAAACTCATCTTCGTTGCCGTGCCCGATCTGCTGTGCGAAGACGAGCGCCTCACGCCGTTCGCCGCGCATCTACTGGCGCATCTCGCTGCGGACGCGACGCCCGTCAAAGTCGACGGTGACGTCGAGTACCTGGTCAATCGTAACTCGCGCGGTTGGGTGGTCACGCTCTTCAACGACAACGGCGTGTTCAAGCCGCAGCAGGGCCTGGCTCAAGTCGATCGCAGTGCGGTAGTTGCCGTGACCCTAAGCTTGCGTGGCCAGGAGATTGCTCAGGCATCTGACTGGACTACGGATAAGCAATTGGAAATTGTTTCGCACAATGGCGAAAGGAGCGTAAGAGTCGCGATCCCTGCTGGTGGCATCGCGGTTGTTGAGTTGCAAGCGCCGCGTTAGAATTTGAGCGTACAGCTTCAAAGGAGCGTTTTATGACGAAGGCTTTGTTTTGCGTGTCGACAGC
>DATGVD010000006.1:0-2671 GCA_035300785.1 Pyrinomonadaceae bacterium
CCCCTGAATGCTGCTCGCAAACAGAGCTGAGCGATTTTCCAGGCGCAGAATCGACTGTCGCACCGTTTGACTTGAGCGCGGGTAAACGCGACGCTGTGCCGGGGCGGACAGGCTCATCGCCATCAGACACACAATCGATAACGCTCCGAACAAAAAACGTTTTCTCATTGCTTCTCCCTCCTCTACTTAATCTCTGTTCTCGAACAACTGCTCAACAGCTTTAAGCGTCACGATCAAAAATCGGACCAATGCCACCCGGGGACAGAGAGAGCATGAACTCTCCGTAGTCTATGAACGTTTCCGTTACGGGGATGCAATTAGTATTCCTGTAATTGTTCAATGGTTGCCGAAAGAAATTCCCATTCCGTTTCCCGCGTCAATCGCTTTTATTGCAATTGGTGAGTATGAAGACCGGTCATCTGCGTTTTGAAAACGGTCATGTTATTCTTTCCTTGAGCTTTCGAGACGACTGTGACGATGGAGGAAAAGACCAAAGCGACCATCCATTTTGCAGGCAACGATTTCTTCGTCGGGGTGACGCCCTCGGGGCAGGCCCAGGCGATTGAAACGAATTCCGATCGCGCGAGTGCCGCCACGCCGATGGAGCTGCTGCTAATCGCGCTGGGAAGTTGCACCGCAGTTGATGTGATTTCAATTCTGAAAAAGAAGCGACAGCAGATCACCGACTATCGCGTTGAAGTGAGCGGAGTGCGGCGCGAGGACCATCCCCACAGCTACACGCGCCTCGACGTCAAGCACATCGTTCGTGGACGCGCCGTCTCTGCGCAGGCAGTGGCCCGCGCAATCGAGCTTTCGGACACTAAATATTGCAGCGTCGCCGCGACCCTGCGCGGCAGTGCCGAGATTGTTACCAGCTACGAGATCGTGGAAGAGGATGCAGTAAATGTGCCGGCCTGAACGCGCATCGTCTCTGATCTGCGCGGGATTAATCCTCGCCATCGCTTCGCTTGGCTACTCGCAGGGTGGCGATGCGGCGCTCAGCGCAGTCCGCGAGCGCGACCGCGCCGATCGCGCGCAGAAAAGCAAACAGATTACTCAACTCTCTGCCGCCGAGCACGCCCGCCGCGCCGGCATTTACCTGCTCAACCGCGCGTTCGCCGAAGCGCGCCAGCACTGGCAAGCGCTGATCGACAACTATCCCAACGACACGAACGTCCCGGCCGCATTGTTGGGTATCGCGCGTTCTTACTACGTTGAGCGTCGCTATGAAGAGGCGCGCCAAACTTACGAAAAGCTGGCGCGCGATTATCCGCAGACGAAGGAAGGGCGGGAAGGACTGAATTTTTCGGCCTCGTCGCTGCTGCGCATGGGGCGCGGAGCGGAAGCCGCCGCGCGCTATCAGGAGTATCTCGACAAATATCCCAACGGCGAGCGCATCGACACTGCGCATTTGAACATCATCGACGGCTATCGCGAATCCGGGCGACCCGATGACGCCATGGTTTGGATCGATCGAACTCGCGGACGATTTGCCGGGACCGCGACCGACGCGAACGCGCAGTTCGCGCGACTCAGGTTGGACATCGCCGTCGGCGACTGGCAACACGCCGTGCAGACCTCCGATGACTTGCTGGGTAAACCGTTTCCCAAAGGCACTAACACAAACGTCGACGAAGTACTTTATTTGAAAGCGCATTCGCTTGAGCGCGCTGGACGCAACCAGGACTCAATTAGTATTTACCTCATGATTCCCGATAATGTGGCTTCGTATTACGGCCCGCTGGCGACCAGCAAGCTGGCCAACAGCGGCGATCGGAACGCGCGGCAACGCGCGGCTGAGCGGGCCCAGTCTGCGCAATCCGCGATTAACGCAGCGGCCGCGAATTACCCGGCGCCATATCGTTTGCAGATTGTAAATGAAGCAAAGAAGCGCGGGCTCGATCCGCGCCTGGTGCTCTCCATCATGAAACAGGAGAGCCAATTCAAGCCGAACGCGAAATCAGCCTCGGCAGCGCGCGGCCTGTTGCAGCTGACGTTAGACGCGGCGCAGAAATACGCCAAGCGCGCCGGAGTCAATCATCTCACGGAAGATTCACTGTACGTGCCCGGCACTTCAATCGCGCTCGGTTGCGAATACCTCAGCCAGCTTTCGCGCATGTTCGCCGGCTTGCCGGAAGCGATTGCCGCTTCCTACAACGGCGGCGAAGACAATGTCGCGCGCTGGCTCGCCCGCTCGAACCAAAACGACGAAGGCGTGTTCGCCTCGGAGGTTGGTTTTTCCGAATCGAAGGACTATGTGTTCAAAGTGATGGCGTTTTATCGCGCCTATCGCCAACTCTACGACGCAAACCTGAAGCGGCGATGAATCCGGGATAGAGAGATGGGGAGACGCGGCGACGGGGCGAGTCTTTTCTCACCCCGTCTCCGTTTCTCCCCATCACCCTGTCTGATGCCGTAACTACGGTTGCGGACAATAGCGCGGCTCGAAACCCTGCGCGCGCTCGCGCCGGTCGAGCACCTGCGGCCGCGGATAATCACGCGGAATAATTCCCAGTCGCACCAGAGACGCGCGATATTCATAACGAATCATGATCTCGCCCGCCGGTCGCGAGTCCAGATCCATCTTGATCCATTGCACGTCGTTGCGCACTGAACGGCCGATGCCGGTTGCGGCCGACTCGTCGTCCGGCGCTGGGTAGGATTGCACGCT
>DATGVD010000007.1:0-2029 GCA_035300785.1 Pyrinomonadaceae bacterium
ATCCATCGCATGGCACGGGCAAGAATTACATGGTTATCCCGCTGGCTTGCGCGGGTGTCGCCGTCGGCGCCGACGGATTGATCGTCGAAGTTCACGACCAACCTGAGAAGGCTTTGTCGGACGGCGCGCAGGCGCTGACCCTCGATCAGTACGAGCAACTCATCCAGGAAGTGCGGCCCATTCATGAAGTCGTCGCGCCATTACCTGTTGGAAGGTGACGGACCGTTGACTAAATCCTAAGAATTCTACGACGGCCCCTTCGGGTCCTGAGGAAATATGCGCCAACCCAGACGTTGAAACCTGGGGTCATTGCGAAGATCGCTAAAGACCGGATTGACAGTGATGAATGGCAGATCAAAACTGTGTTTCACGTAGGCTTGGTCCAGGAAATTTAGCGCTCGCTCCTTATCACCCAAGCGGGCGCAGTATTCGGCTAGCACTATATAGTCGCGGGAACGCTTTTCCAGAAAAGCGAGCCTTGCTTTCCAGAAGCCTTTGATGCCCGACTCCGCATAGCCCTTCCTAAGCGATTCCTCTGCCGCCGGAGAATAGAGCAGATTGCCGCCGGCGAGCTTCTGAATCTTGAAGTACTCGGTGACGGCCCGTTCATACATTCCTCTCTGGGTATAAGCTTGGTACAAATAGATGTGGGCATTCAGAAACTCCGGATCCATCCCGATGGCTTTCTGGCATTGATCGATCGCCCGATCGTATTCCTGCGAGAAGTAAAACATCTGGCCCATATCTGCATTGATCGGCACCGAGAACGGATCGCGTTCCAGCGCTTTCCGCATCTCTTCCTTTGCCTCGAGCATTTTCCCTCTTGCGGCCAGATAGATGGCATACCACTGGTGAGCTGTCGCGCAGTTGGGGCTCAGGTCAATCGCCCGTTTCAATTCCCTTTCCGCAACCGCCCAATCCCACAACCAAAACATGTGTACGAAGCCAATGGTGGCGTGAGCTTCGGCCAGACTCTTGTCAATCTCCAGGGCTTTGAGCGCCGTCGCTTCCGCGTTCCGCCAATTCTCAACGTCGAATGCATACGCGTCTGCGAGGCCAACATAGGCGAGCGCGTAATTCTGATCTTCCGTGATCGCCCGCTCGAAATACCCCACGCTCAAATGAGTAGCTTCAGCGGTTCTCTTGTTCAGGTAGAATTGGCCGGTCTCGTACGCTTCATAAGCATCGATGTTCGGCGTTTCGCGTCGCGGTACTGGTCTCTTTTCATCGGCGTTTGCCTCCGGCGATAGCACATGCGTCACAGCGCTGGCGATGGAATCTTGCAGGGTGAAAACGTTGTGAAAGTCCTCCTCAAAGCTCCTGGTCCAGATTGAAGAGCCGTCACTGACTCTGAGCAGTTGCGCGTTGACGGTGATTCGCTTGCCCGACTTTTGCAGACGTCCAAAGAAGACGGCATCAACGCCTAACTCGCGTCCGGCCTTCACGGGATCGCTCTGATCGTCCAGATATCTGTAGCCGGCGGTTATCGGTAACGATCCGATCCGATTCTCACTTAGTCGCGTTGACAGATCATGCGCGAGCGCCAAACCGAGATATTGATCGGTCTCGCCCGCCCCGCTGGGTCTAAACGGCAGCACCGCAATCGAATGGAGGACTGGTTTGGCGATCGCAAGGGCGCGCGGTTGCCTAAGTCTCGTCTGGACGAAGTAAACCGATCCGACGACCGCGATCAGGACGAACGACACGAACAGGTACCTGGCGAACGCGTTACTGTGGAATCTTTGCGCGAGATTTGAGACTGATGATTTATCCAACCGGACTGTTATCTCTTCCTCGCGCTCTTCTTTTTCCTCTGTGACGACCACTCGCACTCTGGTTCGGTTCTCGAGAATCAGCTCCGGACCTTCATCTCGGACCTGCCTAACCGGCGCGAGAAAGCGGTATCCGCGCCGTGCGACAGTCTCGATGTAGTGCTGCCCGCGACGGTCATCGCCGAGCGCCCTCCGGAGAGCGGAAATGTATTGGGTGAGATTATTCTCTTCGATGAACGTGTCCGGCCAGACGATCT
>DATGVD010000008.1:0-6530 GCA_035300785.1 Pyrinomonadaceae bacterium
GGCGGCACATCGAACAACTTTTCGGCCTTGCAGTAAGCTTCGACCAGGACCGAAAGATAACCGCGCTCGGACGAACCGGGCTCAGCCGTGACGCGATCGACGACTTCGCGTTGCAGCATCAGAACCATTTCGCCGATGCACTCGCGCTGTTCGATCAATCGCTGCAGAATTGCGGTGGCAATGTTGTAAGGAAGATTCGCGACCACGCGCGTGCGTGGCGCCGGCGCGATCGCTGCGCAAAAGTCGGTGGTGAGGGCATCGGCTTCGATTAGATGCAGATTCGCGACGCGGGCAAACTTCGTCCGCAGGAAAGGGACGAGCTCCCGGTCGAACTCGATCGCCACGACCCGGCCCGCAGTTTCCAATAGCCGGGCAGTCAAAGCACCCTGGCCTGAACCGATCTCGACAATCGTTTCATCTGCCCGCGGCGCCACGCCTGCGACAATTCGATCGGCCACGTTACGGTCGACGAGAAAGTTCTGACCAAAGCGGCGTTTGGCGGTAGTCATCGATTCTGTTCGCCAAAAGAAAAACTAAGCCCTCCCTCACGGTCGGGCTACTGCCCGGAACCCTTTGCGGGGTAGCCGGTGATTTCCAGATCGCGGCCACGATGTTCGACAGAAACGCACTCAAGTTGAAGCGCGTCCGCGATCTTTTCGGCGCCGGCTCCAGCAATCGCCGAAGGCGCATCCTGACCACCGATGATCATCGGCGCGATGAAAAACGTAACCTTGTTCACCAGTCCGGCGTCGAGGAGAAGACCGGCGAGAAAAGGCCCGCCCTCGACCAGGACACTCTGAATCGATCGCTTGCCCAACTCTTCGAGCACACTCGGGAGATCCAGCGCCGAACTGGTTTGGCTGAATACTTCCACGCCGCGCGATTGTAAAGCTGCAACCGTCTCAGCCTCAGCGTCTTCGTGCGCAAAGATAATCACCGGACCGGCATCGGTGGTCTGTGCCAGTTGAGATTCAGGCGATAAACGCAGGTATTGTTCGATCACTACCCGCACGAGTGGCCGGCGTCGCTCTCTGCCTGAGCGATCCGTCAGCAGGGGATCATCCGCGCGGGCAGTGCGTCCGCCAACCATGATCGCATCCGACTGGTGTCGCAACTCATGCACTCGGGCCCGGGCTTCTTCGCTGGTGATCCAGCGCGAATCGCCGCCAATCGTCGCCACCTTGCCGTCGAGCGAGACGGCGAGTTTCAAATGAACGAACGGCCGGCCAGTTCGCATGAAATGAATGTACGCCTCGTTCAGACGCGCCGCTTCATCCGCCAGCAGGCCAGTAGACACCTCGATGCCCGCTTCCCGCAGATGAGCAAAGCCACGGCCGGAAACTTTTGGGTTTGGATCTTCGATCGGGGCGACGACGCGCTTGATTCCTGCCTTGATCAGCGCATCGGTGCACGGGGTGGTGCGGCCGAAATGCGCGTGAGGTTCCAGCGAAACGTAAACAGTCGCGGCTTTGGTTCGCGCTCCGGCTTGATCGAGAGCGATCGTCTCGGCGTGCTTGACCTGATCAAAGATATAGAAGCCTTCACCCGCGATCTCTCCGTGAGCGTCGACGATAACTGTGCCGACGAGGGGGCCGGGACTGACTAGTCCGACACCGCGCGCGGCGAGATCGAGCGCGCGTCGCATCATGCGCTGATCGAACGCTGAACTCTGAAGTTTAGTTTCTGGAGTCAAGATATTAATTGAACAGACTGTTTACGTATTGCTCCGGATCGAAAACGACCAGGTCGTCAACTTTCTCGCCGATGCCCGCGTAACGAATCGGCAGGCCCAGCTCTTTAGCGATCGCCACCGCAATGCCACCTTTAGCGGTGCCGTCGAGCTTCGTCAGAACGATTCCCGTCACGCCGGCGATCTTCAAAAACTGTCGCGCCTGTTCCAAACCGTTCTGCCCGGTTACCGCGTCGACGACCAGCAACGTTTCGTGCGGCGCGCCTTCAACCTCGCGCCCGGCGACGCGTTTCATCTTCTCCAACTCGGCCATCAAGTTCGATTTGTTGTGCAGACGACCCGCGGTGTCCACGATCAGCACGTCCGATCCACGCGCTTTCGCGGCTCTCATCGAATCAAACAACACTGCCGCCGGATCGGTGCCCTGTTTCTGCTGGATCAAAGGCACGCCCGTGCGCTCAGCCCAGATTGCCAGTTGGTCGCTCGCCGCCGCGCGGAAAGTGTCGGCCGCACAAATCAAAACGTCGTTTCCCTCGGCTTTGATTCGCTGCGCGAGTTTGCCAATGGTCGTGGTCTTGCCCACCCCATTCACGCCAACGATCATCATCACGTATGGCGCGATGTTTTCAGGCACGCTGGTTTCTGAGGCGACGCCCTGTTGCTCTGAAGCGAGCAGAATTGAAAGCAACTCAGACTTGATAGCCGCTTTCAGCTTTTCGATATCGTCAATCTCTTTTCGGCTGACGCCACGCCGGACGGTTTCGAGAATATGCAGCGTGGTCGGCACGCCAATGTCCGCGGCAATCAAAGCTTCTTCGAGTTCGTCGAGCAGCGTCCCGTCAATTTGTTTTGCTCCGGCGAAAACCGCGTCGATCTTTTCTGAGAGCGACTCGCGGGTCGAGGCTACTGCGCGGCGAAAGCGAGCCGAAAACTCCTGCTCCAGCGCAGCTTCCTGTGCCCGTAGTTGCTCGATCGACAGATCGAGCCCGAGGACTGACGTTTGCCAGGGCGTGTGACTGGAAACCTCCGCAGACTCGGCCGGCGCAACCGTTACGGGCGCCGGCTGAGTTTCAGCTTCAAATTGAGGTTCGGCTTTGCGGTCATCGGCCGCACGGCCCAATCCAAGCGAGACAAACTCGTCCTTCTTTCTTCGCCAGAAGGCCATGGAAACTCCGATCGAACGGGAATTGACTTGGATAGTAACCGAAAGCGGCGCATCGCCACAAAAGCGACGCGCCGCAAAGGGTCAGTTGGGTTCAGAGTTCAACGTTTACGATGCTGATTTTTTAGGCACCAGCTAAAGCTTGCACGCTTGAACTCTAAACTCACTTCTTAGCTGACCGCGAGCAGAGAATCCGGCAAAGGTTCTGAAGATGACAAGGGTAAAGGGTTAGTGCCGTTGCGCCGGACGCGGGTTACGCCGGGACGAATCCTGCCTGCTTCGCAGGCGGCGATGAACGCTGCGACTACGCGCGCGTCATAACGGGTGCCGACGAAGCTTTTCAATCTGGTAAGCGCTGCTTCCAAATCCATCGCGTGTTGGTAGGGCCGCTCGGTAGTCATCGCGTCGAAGGTGTCGGCTACGGAGACGATTCGTGCTTGCATGGGAATCTGATCGCCGGAGAGACCCTGCGGATAACCTCCGCCGTTGATCATTTCGTGATGCATGTACATGCCCGGGAGAAAGTCGCGCATCGCCGGAATCTGCGACATGATCTTGTAGCCTTTTTGCGGATGCGTCTTCATTACCTCAAACTCTTCGTCAGTAAGCGCAGCAGGCTTCTTCAGGACCCGGTCATCGATGCCAATCTTGCCCACATCATGAAGCAGGGCGCTGATGCGAATCTGTTCGATCTCCTCTGTGGGCAAACCCAGGCCCTGGGCGGTGGCCACGGCGAATCGCGATACGCGCTCAGAGTGGCCGCGGGTGTAAGGATCCTTGCCGTCAATAGCGGCCGCGAGCGCTTTGACCGTGCCGAGGAACAATTCGTGGTTTTCGTCAGCCGAACGCTGCAGGTCGCTGACAAAACGCTCAATCTGGTCGGTCATCTGATTGAACGACGCTCCCAGTTCGCCGAGCTCAGTTCTTCCCAGCACCTTCACGCGCTGCGAAAAGTCGCCGGCCGCGATGCGATGGGCGCCGGCAGCCAACTCGCGCACGGGTCGTGTCAGCTTTTCGGCGAAATAGAATCCAATTAGCAGAACGAACGCCGCGGCCAGCAGACTGATGAACAAAGTCTGATTGCGCATATCACGCACCGACGTCATGGCGGCGGCTTCGTCCTGAATCGCGATTACCCCGAGCAGTGAATTGCGATCGAGCGCCGCCGTCGCGTAAGAGCCGAGCATGGGCGAGACGCGGCCGTCGCGCTCGATCGTGAACGGCGCCAGCGCGGATTGAACCTGTGCGCCTGTCTCCAGCCAGTCCTGCACGACTTTTAGGTCGGTCATCGGCCGCTCGGAAAAAGCGACGGCCGCATCCGGATGAGCTACCGCCCTTCCATTTTGATCCACGACGAAGACAACGGGCAGGCCCGCGTCGAGCAACTCGCGGGCACTCTTAGTCGACGACTGTTGCACGACTTTGAAAACTTCCTGAAAGGAAACGACCGCCACCACCGCCGCAACGATCTGGTCGCCGTTCATTACCGGCGCAGCAATGGTCAGTCCCATTTCCTGACCCGACCGGATGATCTGCGGCCGACTAATGACGACACCGCGGGTGCTCATGCGGGAGAGCACGTCACTGACGCGTTGGTCGACTTCCTCTCGCTTGATCAAGTCCGGCTGAAACGCGCGATGAACTTCGCCCTTGACCGGGCAAATCGCCAGCGCGATCAAGTTGGGATCGTCCTGGAGACTCCTTTGCAAACGCGCGTCGTAACCGGGATCGGCCAGCAGATGAATGCCGCCGGTGATCTCAAACGCGCGCGCGACGCCGCTCACCACGTCGCGATATCGCTGGCCATAAAGCTCAATCTGCCTTGCTTTGTCCTGCACAAGTTGCGCCTGGTAACGCCCCTCGATGGCGCGTAATTCTTCGGCGCTGCGGCGCGACAAAAGTACGCCCGCCAGGCCGAGCGGCAATAGCCCGACCAGCAGCAGCACCGCCAGAACGACGTAAAGCAGGCGAATTCGACTAAGGCGTTCGAACACCAAAATTCTCTTGAGCAGTTTGGATTAGCGGTACAGCGTCAAAGACGGTCGACAAGGAACCGCGCGCGGATCGACCCTCTTCGGCCAAGTGGCCTTGATTCAGATTAGTTTGTCGAGCTGTGTATGTCAACCATTTTGACCAATCTTTAACTGCTGAAATACTTGAAGTAAGCCGGTACTCTGGACCGATAACCAAGTTTGTCTATGCTCGGGTCGGGCAAAACGATCGTGGCCGGATAGTTCCACCTTCGGCGGGGTTTTCGTGCGATACTTTCCCGACTTGAGCCCCGTGAGCGGCGTCTAAAGGATTGAGCGCACTGTGCTACTTTGGGTGCGGGCATGGGACGCGGGCCTCGTGGCCGGACGCGAGGACGAACCAGATGGAGATGGTCGCCAGCGACGAGCAGATGGTGGAACGCGCCCTGTCGGGCGACCCGGAGGCGTTCGGCGAGATTGTGCGCCGCTGGGAGCGGAGGATTTTCGCGCTGGCTTTTGGGATGCTGGGCCGCGAAGAAGATGCGCGCGATGCGACGCAGGAAACTTTCATGGCCGCGTTTCGAAATCTGCGCGGCTTTCGCGGCGAAGCGAAGGTTTCGTCGTGGCTGCACCGGATCGCCGTCAATCAGTGCATCACGCGACAAAGACGCGCGAAGGTGCGGAGCGAGACGGCGCTCGAGGATGAAGCCGAAAAGAATGCGGCCGTCTTTGCGATGCCGGCAGAGATTTCTCCGGCGCGGACGGCTGAAGGTCAGGAACGAAGCGTGGCAGTAAGACGAGCGGTTTGCGCTTTGCCGCCGGACTTGCGACAGGTTGTGGTGATGAAAGAATTCGAGGAACTTACGTTCCAGGAAATATCGGATGCGCTCGAATTGCCGCTGAGTACCGTAAAGAGCCGGCTGTACACGGCGCTCAGGCAATTGCAGATGCGCTTGCAAAAGTTTGGCGAACGGATCGGATGATCTAATCGCGATGGTGAGGTAGTTGAAATGCGAACAATGAATGAACGACCAGTTTGCCACCGATCGGAAGATTTGGTGACGTATCTCTACAACGAGGCGAGTGCCGCCGAAGCGCAGGATTTCGCCAACCACGTCGAAACGTGTGAAGCCTGCCGCGCGGAGTTTGCAGTTTTCAGTGAGGTGCGCGAGTCGATCCTGCTTTGGCGTAACGAGGCGCTTGGTTCAGCGTTCAGTCCAGCGCCACAAACCGCGCCGGTTCTAACTGAGGCAACGACGGATTCACGTCAATTCGTGCGGCATGCGCGAAGGTTGCCGGCCTTCGCGGCCTTGCGTGAATTTTTCAGCGTCTCGCCCCTTTGGCTGCGCGGCGCGACGGCATTTGCGACACTGCTGCTTTGTGTGCTGGCGGCGCTGACAATTTCGCGGATGTTTCAAAGCCAACCTCCAGTAGTGAAAAACGAAACGCAACCTGACTTTAGTCAACAGGACATCGACCGGGCCGTGCAAAAAGCTGTCGATGAGAAGGTCGCTGCGTTGAATCGCGCTAACCCGCCAAGAATTAGCAACGCGACGGCGAGGGACAAGGTGAAGGTTGTTAAGGGTCGGACTCAACTTGCAGTCAATACTGCGCAACCGCGCGCCCACCGATTGACCCGCACCGAGCGCGAGCAGCTGGCGGCCGATCTGCGTTTGACTCCCGGCAGAGATGAAGAGGAACTACCATA
>DATGVD010000009.1:0-4275 GCA_035300785.1 Pyrinomonadaceae bacterium
CTCAAATCGAAATCACCTACCAGCTTTCCATCAACGAGCGTGGCGACCATTCCGATCTGGCCGTTCGTAGAATCAAGCACGAAAACCAATTTGCCGTCTTTCCAGCTTCCCGATGTGATCGGTGAGGTGCCCAATTCCGAAGTGCTTGAGCCGGTGACCTTTTCGCCATCAACCTTCAGAGTCAGCAAGAACGGAAACGGCTGGCCATTCGCGTCGGCCGTGCCATCCCACTGGCCGGAAATATCGTCCGTGGCGACCACTTTGGACAGCTCGATGCTTCCGGTCTCTCCGTGAGCGGACAACTCTCCGACGAGCTTGCCATCCTTTTGCCGCACCGCGAGCTTGCCCGACGTCTCTTTGCCCTGGAGTTCCAGGGACAAGAGCCCGTCGACTAACTGACCTTTGATCACTTCGTACACGTTAGCGGAAGTCGTGATGCGGCCAGAGAATTTGCCCCCCTCGTCCACAAGATCCAGGGTCAACTTGACGTCGCCGCTGGGGGCCTTGGCAGTGCCCTCATACTTTCCAGTCAAGGAAGTCGTACTCTGACCCAGAGCGATCGCGGGAACCAGCAAAAGGGTCAGCACCAGAACCTGCCAGCTCAAAAACGGTTTATTCACCAACTTCAAATCTTTCATGGTCACTCCTCAAAACGTTTGCGGAGATCATCACTAAGCTGCTGCCTGCGCCTGCGGTTTGTTCTCTAGCGCCGTCTTCGCAGAAGTAGCAAGTTCGGCGAAAGCTTCCGGCTGTTTCGCAGCAAAGTCCGCGAGAATCTTGCGATCGAGTTCAATTCCCGCCAGCTTCAATCCGTGCATGAACTGCGAATAGTTCAAGCCGTTGAGGCGCGCCGCAGCGCCGATCCTAACGATCCAAAGCGAGCGAAAATCCCGCTTCTTCAATTTTCGTCCGGTATAGGCGAAGTTTAATCCACGCTCGACCGATTCCTTTGCTGAACGATAAAGCTTTGACTTGGTACCGCGATAACCCTTCGCTAATTTAAGAATCTTCTTGCGCCGCTCAAGACGCTTATTTCCACGTTTTGCTCTTGGCATGATTGCTCTCCTTCTTCACTCGACTCTTCACTCGATCTTAGATCCTGTCTGCCGGCACGACTCTTCAGCTCCAATCCTCTCAACTCTTCAAACGAACAAATCGGCAATCGGCAATCTAAAATCTGAAATCTACAATTTCAGCCTCTTCCATACGGCAGCATGCGTTCGACCCGCTTCTGGTCGCCATCAGCGACGAGCGCATCGATATCCAAAAGACGCTTCCGCTTATTTGTTTTCTTGGTCAAGATGTGGCGCGCGTGCGAATGCCCGCGCTTGATCTTGCCAGTCGCCGTCAAGCGAAAACGCTTCGCCGCGCCTTTGTGTGTCTTTAGTTTTGGCATGATTGCTCCCTTTCAAATCTGAAACTCTGAAGTCCTAAGTCTGGAATCTGACATCCTGATTCTGAAATCTTGAATCTGGAATCCTTCCCGTTCGCCGGCGACCTGCGCCACCGAAGCCGATGACTGCTTACCAGATCAAGCAGGCGACTTCTCGTCCGCAGCGGCCGGCGCGGGCTGTCCAGCCTCGCCGCCGCCATCCTTTTGGGGCGCCGCCGTCTGTGGCGCCGCCGGCCGCTCCGCCTTGGCCCCGCCTTTATGTCTCTTCGGTCCGAAGAAAATGAACATCTGGTTGCCTTCCATCCTCGGGCGCATCTCCACCTCACTGATGTCCGCCAGGTCTTTCTCCAGCTTGTCCAGGATGCGTGCGCCCAGCTCGCGGTGCGTCATCTCGCGGCCACGGAACCAGATTGTCGCCTTAACTTTGTCGCCTTCCTGCAGCCACTGGCGCGCGTGTTTCATGCGATAGCTGTAATCGTGCTCGTCGGTGCCGGGGCGAAACTTAACTTCCTTGACGACGATGACAACCTGTTTCTTCTTGGCCTCGTTCGCCTTCTTCTTGGCCAGGTACTGAAATCTGCCAAAGTCGATGATCTTGCACACCGGCGGCTCGGCATTCGGCGCGACCTCGACCAGATCCATGCCCTTGTCCCGGGCAATACGTATGGCGTCACGTGTGTCCATGACCCCGAATTCTTCACCGTCTTCGGCAACCACGCGCACCTGCGGCACGCGTATCCGTTCGTTAATGCGCGTGACCGGCGCGCGCCTGAACTCAGGACGACCACGGCCTCGGTAACCTGTAGCTATTTCTGCACCTCCATCGTTAGGAGTCTCAGGTTTCAAGTTTCAGGTTTCAGGTTCGGTTAGCGAACTTGAAACTTGAAACCTTGAACCTGAAACTATGTGTTGGTAATTGCGCGACTCTCGACCAGCCGCCGCGCCATCTCCTTGAAATCATCAAGCGACATCGCGCCGATGTCGCCTTTAGTTCGTTCGCGCACCGCGACCCTGTCTTCCTCTAGCTCGCGGTCGCCGAGCACCAGCATGAACGGAACTTTCTGCATCTGCGCGTCGCGAATCTTCGCGCCAATCTTGTCGCTGCGCACGTTCACGTCAACCCGCAAACTCGCCTCGCGCAGTTCCTGTCCAATCTTCTCAGCATATTCATTAATGCGATCCGTGATCGGCAGCACCGCAACCTGCACCGGCGCCAGCCACAGCGGAAACGCGCCGGCGTAATGCTCGATCAGCACGCCGAAGAATCTTTCGATCGATCCGAACAGCGCGCGATGCACCATCACCGGCCGGTGAGGCTTGTTGTCTTCGCCGATGTATTCAAGCTCGAATCGCTCCGGCAGATTGAAGTCCCACTGCACGGTCCCGAGTTGCCACAAACGCCCAATAGCGTCTTCGATCTTGAAATCGATTTTAGGCCCGTAAAACGCCGCTTCGCCTTCCATGCGCTGGTAATCGATGCCGCGCGCATCCAGCGCCGCAGCCAGCGCGCTCTCAGCTTTTGCCCAGTCATCTTCTTCGCCGAGATAGAGCTTGCTGGTGTCGCTCCCTTTGACCGACAACTCGAACCTGATCTTGTCAAATCCGAAGGTCTTCAGAACCTGGTAAGCGAAGTCGACGCAGTCGTCAATCTCCCGGCGAATCTGCTCCGGCGTACAGAACAGGTGCGCATCGTCAACCGTGAAGCCGCGCACGCGCATCAAGCCGTGCAAGGTACCCGACAATTCCGCGCGATAGACAGTGCCCATCTCAGCGTAGCGTTGCGGCAAATCACGATACGATCGCTGCTGCGATTTGTATATGCCGATGTGCATCGGGCAGTTCATCGGCTTGAGACGAAACTCGGTTTCTTCGAGCTTGGTTGGCGCAAACATCGAGTCGCCATAGTTCTGCTCGTGACCGCTTAACTGCCAGAGCTCGCGCTTGGCGATGTGCGGCGTGTAAACAAAACTGTAGTTGCGCTTGACCAGTTCTTCGCGCAAGTAATCGTCCATCTGCTGGCGGACGATGCCGCCCTTCGGATGCCAGAAGACGAGACCCTGTCCGTACTCTTCCTGAATCGAGAACAGATCGAGTTCCCGACCAAGCCGGCGATGATCGCGCTTCTCAGCTTCCTCGCGCTGCTTGAGCCACGCGTCGAGTTCCTCCGGCGTGAAGAACGCAGTGCCGTAGATGCGCTGCATCTGCGGCCGCTCCGCGTCGCCTTTCCAGTAGGCACCGGCCAGCGACAAGAGCTTGAAAGCGCGCAGGCGGTTCGTGTTCGGCACGTGCGGCCCCAGGCAAAAATCTATGAACGGCGAACCGTCGATGTAATAGACACTGACGACCTCACCGGCCTTTTCGTCGATCAATTCGCACTTCAGAGGCTCTTCACGTTCGGCAAAGATGCGCATCGCCTCGGCCTTTGAAATCTCATCGCGTCGATAAGGCATGTTGCGCTTGGCGATGTCGCGCATCTTCTTCTCGATTACCGGAAGATCGGCTTCAGTCAAAGCTCTGGGCGCAATCACGTCATAGAAAAAGCCATAACGCGGATCTTCTAATAAGGCTGGGCCGATGCCCAGCTTAGTGCCGGGAAACAAGTCGAGTACGGCCGCGGCCAGCAAGTGCGCGGTTGAATGACGGAGCACGTCGAGCCCTGCCAGGGTTTGCGGCAGCACGGGTTCGATCTTGATCGCATCGCCGTTCTCTGAGGCTTCGATCGAGTAGGCAAGATCTACCTCGCGGCCGTTGACGCGCGCGGCCAGCGCTTGCTTCGCCGCGTCGCGATCCAGCTTCTTCAAAGCCTCTGCCACCGTCACGGGCGTAGCTATCTGCGCTGTGGTGCCGTTCTCAAGTTGTACGTTAATCTCGCTCATCTGATG
>DATGVD010000010.1:0-9859 GCA_035300785.1 Pyrinomonadaceae bacterium
CGCGTGCAAGAGAGATTGTCGCGGTGGAATGCGGGCACGATGCCTGCGAACCGCCCGCAGGATGCGGGCGCTCCCACCAGGGTGCGATCCAAACCGAAAAGGGCGGACCAACGTCCGCCCTCTTTGGCAAATCCCGAAACCGAAGCTGCGCAAAACCTTTCGCGCAACTCCGGTGCAGGCAGGATGTCTGCGCTTCACCCGCTCGACCACCCCAGCGCGGCTGCCGCGCCGGGTACCCAGGTGGATGAGGGCGCTCCCACTTGATCAGCTCGCCGTGGCGACGCTGGAGATCTCGGGTTTCTTAATCGCGCCGTCAGGTTTGCTCGCCGCATCCACTTTGACTGGCTGCAAGCTGGTCGCCTCGACCACACTTTCTTTGCGCTCGAACTTCGCGGGCTTTTCAGTCGCTGCCTTTTGCTGAACCATCTTGCAACTGCCTTCGAAGACGCCACCCTGTTCGATCACGAGCGAGGGAGTTTGAATGTTGCCATTCAATTTTCCGGCGCGACCCAACTCAATGCGCTGGCCGGCGATGATGTCGCCGTTCACCACGCCGTGAATCGTGGCGACCGCGACTTCGACATTCGCGTCAACCTGGCCGCCCGCGCCCACCAGCAGTGAACCCGAACTGGACGTGATGCGTCCTGCATAGTGGCCGTCGATACGCAGCATCGCTTTGAACGTCGCCTCGCCGGTTATACTCGTGCCGGCGCCGACAAAGCCGCTGAGCGTGCCGTCTTTGATCTCGCGCGCAGTTGTTTCGCTTTCGGTCAACGCTTTCGTGCTCGCCGCAGGTTCAGCAGTCCTTTGCGGCTCGCCGCTTTGATAAGGAGAATAACTGCGCGAACTGTCGGTAGCTTGCGTCTGACTCTTTTCTTCGTTCGGGTTCCGTCCCATTCTGAGCATAACTAACCTCCCTGATTGAATCGGCTGAGGAGTCGTCACTACCGCTCGCGAGTGTCGACAAACCGTCGCGCGATCGTTGGTAAACTGGAAACTGGCCGCGGTGGCCAATCTTAAAGTAGGGACCGCTCGGGAGCGGGGCACACATAATAGACAAAGGCGCTCGCCCTGTCCAGCAGAAGTTTTCCGCCCCTCGGAGTGGGGCCAAGTCCACGTTAACAACCGCACCGGGTTCCGTCAAGAGCCTTTTATTTGCCGCTCGATTTCGGCAGCCTCCAAAAGCGTTTCCAGCACCAAAGTCTCGCGAAAGTTCTCGAGCAGCGGGAAGTATGAAGCCTGGCGGTCGAGCGCCGCTCGCGGCAGGAGCCCAACGATTTCCGCGCCGGCGATTTCCACTGACCGCCGGGCCGCCGCGGCGCGCACCGCCAGGAAAGCCCGCCCGATCGAAGTCCGGCCATAGTCCGTCAGGTTCATCGACACCTGAACCAGCCCGCGCGTGTACAAGGCAAAACCCCGCGCCTTGACGCAGGGCAAGCCGCCATCGCGCTCGCGCACCTCGCGCGCTATCTGTCGCGCAATCCCGATTTCGTTCGAGCGCAAATTAACATTAAACGCAATCAAAAACGGCCGCGCGCTCACCGCGATCGCGCCGGCGGTTTCATGAACTTTGTGGCCGCCGATGTCCGGCGCGCGTTCGGGATTCAGCGTGATTTCGTCACGCAGTTGCTCGAAGCCTCTACCGCGCACGTTTTCCAATCGCACTCGATATGATTGCAGCGCAGCGCGCTCGTAAAAGTAAACGGGAATCGAAAGCTCTTGCCAGATGCGTTGACCGGCTTCGTGTGCGAGCGCGACGCAATCGTCGATCGTGACGCCGCTGACTGGAACGAATGGCAGCACGTCGGTGGCGCCGATGCGCGGATGTTCTCCAGTGTGTGTTCGCAGATCGATCAACTCAGTCGCCCTTGTCACCGCGCGTAGCGCGGCCTCCACGACAACTTCCGGGGCGGCCACAAAAGTGATCACCGAGCGGTTGTGATCGGGGTCGATGTGTCGACCGAGCGCGACCGCGCCTGGCACCGATTCAATCGCGCGCGCGATCAGCTCGATCGTTTCCGGCTTGCGGCCTTCGCTAAAGTTTGGTACACACTCAACGAGCGGATTGCGAATTGCGGATTGCGAATTGCGAATTTGATCAAGCATGAAAAGCTGGCTCGTAGTCACCTCAGTCTAAATCTAAAACGAAAAATCCGAAATCCGCAATTCGAAATTGATATTAATGCCCATCGATCGCTTCATCAACGAACGTAAGAGCGCCTGGCAAAGGCTCGAGGAGCTGCTGAAGCTTCTCGACGGGATGACGCTAAGGCGTCTGCACCGCGAGGAGGTGCGCGAGTTGGGGAGGATTTATCGCCGGACGGCTTCCGACCTGGCGATTGCCCGCGCCGAATCGCGCGATCCGCGCCTGATTAACTACCTCAACAGCCTGGTAATTCGCGCCCACGGCCGTATTTACCGGGCCGACGCGCAAGGCTATGGCCGCGTCCGCGACTTTTTCACGCGCGACTTTCCGCTCGCTTTTCGGCGCACCTGGCGCTATACGGCGACTTCGTTTGGCGTATTTATGCTCTTCAGCCTGATCGCTTTTTTCGGCACGCGGCACGATCCGGACTTTTCCGAGTTTGCGGGAATTCCCTCGTCCTTTCGCGAGGTCGTCATCAATCAGCGCACGCATTGGTGGGAAGATCTGAACAAGGCAAATCAGGTCGGTTCCAGTCAGATTTTCACCAACAACATTCGCGTCACCTTCTACGCTTTCGCGCTGGGGGCGCTGCTCGGCGTGGGCACTCTTTATGTTTTGGCCTTCAACGGCGCAATGGTGGGCGCTATCCTGGCGCTGACTTATCGCGCTGGTTTTGGAAACGATCTGGCGACGTTCATGATCGGGCACGGCGTGATTGAGCTGTCTTGTATCTTCATCTCCGGCGGCGCCGGCCTCTTGATTGGGACCGCGCTGCTGATGCCCGGCGATCTTTCGCGTGGGGACGCTTTGAAGTCGCGCGGGATGGAAGCTGTGCGCTTGATCATAGGCTGCGTGCCGCTGCTGGTCGTCGCGGGAATTATCGAAGGCTTTATTTCGCCTCAGCCGATCAGCCCGATCATCAAGATCAGCATTGGCGCGCTCACTGGCATCGCGTTGTATTCGTATCTGCTGCTCGCCGGACGCGAGCCTATAGAAGACCGCGCTCCTTAACTCGCAAATAAGTTTCCAACAACTTCGGGGCCAGCACCGCAGCCGTTACGTCCAGCGCCAGGCCGCCTTGCGACTCCACCAGGCGCAGGGCAGCCTCGCGCAGATGAATGATCTCTTCCGCGACGGATTGGGTGAACATCTCGCGTTCGTTCTCTGGGCTTTCGCGCACCACGGCTTTCAGATCTCGATCGGCGATCGTGACGACCAGCGGCAGATGGCGTGGACGCAAAAGCTTCAGTGATGACAACAGCTCGCTCGATCCTTCCTCGTCAACCAGATCGGTGAGCACGACGACGAGCGAACGGCGCCGGCTGTTGGCGGAGATGAATTCAAAAGCGCGCGAGTAACTTGGTTCGATCATCTCCGGCTCGATGGCGTACAAAGCCTCCAGGGCGGCATCGAGGTGCTCGGCGCCGCGCTTTGGTGGCAGATAAGCTTTGATGCGCCGGCCGAAAACCAGCAGCCCGGCGTTATCGCCGGCGCGTGCGGCCGCCGACATCAGCGCCAGCGCGGCATGCACGGCAGAGTCGAGCTTCGTTTCATTTTCTATCCGCGCGGTCATCAAACGCCCGGCGTCGAGCGCGATCAGAATCGTCTGGTCGCGCTCCATCTGATATTGCCGCGTTACCAGCTTGCCGCGGCGTGCGGTAGCAGTCCACGAAATGTGCCGCATCTCATCGCCACGCACGTAATCGCGCATCGACTCAAAGTCGCGTCCTTCGCCACGCCATTGCGATTTGCGCCGCGCCGCCACGAACGACCGGGCGCCCAGGGCCCTTAATTCAGCTTCGCGTGCGCGCCGCATGTTGGGATAGACCTTCACCGTAGCCGCCTCGCCGGCAAAGGTATCGCGCCACGCCAGCCGCCAACGCGAAAGATAGCGCACGGCGATCAGGCCAAACTGAAATTGCCCGCGTTTTGGCGGCGTCAAACTGTAAACCAGCGACGCGCTGGTTTGGCCATCGACGTTTAGCCGCGCTGCGCGCGCGCCGGACAGCTTCATTTGCGGCGGGTGTTCGTCTTTGACGATCAGGGAGATGTCGCGCGGCGTGTGGTTCGCGATCTCAATCCGCACTTCGGTTTCGGCGTTGACCGCAAAGCGGCTTCCGAAATGCCTCTCGATGCGCACACCTTTTGAAAGTCTGCTGTTCCACGCATCGAAGATCGCGCAGGCGATGATCGCGAGGTCGTACGTGAGCGCTACCCAGCCCAGGATTGGCCGGCCCCACGAAAGCGAAAGCGGAACAAAGCCTACGGCGAGAAGAACGTAGAACAGTTTACTGAAGACGAAACGCATCATCGCGGAACTTCCGCTGATTGCAGGATGTCGGTGATCACGGAATCCGGCGTGGCGCCGTCGAGTTCGGCTTCGGCGCGAAGCGTCAGACGATGACGCAGCACAGGCCGGGCAATGTCGCGCACATCGTCGGGGGTCGAAAAGTCGCGATCGCGAATCGCGGAGAGCGCTTTCGAACACAACAGCAACGCCACAGCCGCGCGCGGACTGGCGCCGTAATGGAGGGCGGCGTGGTCGCGCGTCCGGCGCACGATGTCCACGACATAGCGCTGCACGCCGGGTTCCATGTGCATGTTGCGCACTTCGGCGCGACAGCGCGGAATCGCTTCCGCATCGGGTAGCGGCTGGATATCCACTTGCTCCAGCCGCCGGGCATTGAATCCGGCGTCCCAGCGCGCCACCACCTGATGCTCTTCGTCGGCAGAAAGATAGGGAAGCAAAATCTTGAGCAGGAAACGGTCGAGTTGCGCTTCCGGCAAAGGGTAAGTGCCTTCGTACTCGATCGGGTTTTCCGTCGCCAGCACCGTGAACATGGGCGAGAGCGGATACAATTCGCCGTCGATGGTGACCTGGCGTTCTTCCATGGCTTCGAGCAGAGCGGCCTGCGTCTTGGGCGGCGTGCGATTGATTTCGTCAGCGAGCAGAATATCGGTAAAGACCGGGCCGCGCCGCAAACTGAAGCTCGAAGACCCCATATTGAAAACATTCGTTCCCGTGATATCCGAAGGCATCAGATCAGGTGTGAACTGAATGCGGCCAAAGCCGGCGTTAACGATGCGTGCCAGTGTTTTCACCGTCAGCGTTTTCGCCGTGCCGGGAACGCCTTCGATCAACGCGTGACCTTCGGCCAGGAGCGCGACGAGAATTTGCTCTATGGGCTCGTCCTGGCCGACGATGACTTTGCGCAGTTCGTTGCGGATGTGTGCGATGGTCGCCGAAACGTATTCAGGCACGATTCAAAGGATGAAGGATGAGGGCTGAAGGATGAAGAAGACATACCTTCCGCCCTTTTGATCTTCACCGATCCTTTCTGTCATTGACTTGCTTATAGAGCATGCTTGATTCATCTGTTTTTCGCAGCTTGTTGTGCGGCCACAATCAAAGCCCAAAGATCGAAATTAGTCAAAGTGTTTCCGCAGCCTGTCTGGCGTCGCGCGCACGCGTTCCCAGCCCGAGCCGGGATTCGATCTGGCGCAGACGCCTTACCAGCCGCAATGTTTCCTTGCCGTTCGTGGGCGCGCCGTTGATCGTTTCTTCGCACTTGCGCATCAGCGATTCCAGCTCAGGCCGGCTGAGTCCCGATCGCGCCGCCACGCGCGCCGCGATTTCGGCGCGCGGACTGCTGTTGTTAAGGCCCGCATGCCGCACCAACGACCGGCGCACCCGCCCATAGATATTCTCAAGCGCGAGATCGTGCGCTTTGGCGCGCTGTTGCAGCTCAGCCATTGAGGCGACGAATTCCAAACTCGAACGCCGATCGATTTGCGGCAAAGGCAGCGGCCGCGCGAATCGTCGCCCGCGCGACCAAACGATCGCCAGGCCAATCAGGGCGAGCTGTCCGCACAGCGCTATCACCGGTGTGCCCTGGAAATACTGAATCAAAGCGTTGCGCGTGGCCGCGTGGCCCTGGTGAAATTCGTCGAATGCGACTAGTCCGCCATAGCCGGCCACGACGTTGATCGCGAGTTGCAGATTGTCGGCGCGACTGACGCCGTTGTTAGCGACGATGAATGGATCTGAAAGCAGGACGATGCGACCCTGGCCGTGCGGATAGTCGACCAGCAGCGCGCCCCGCTCCTCTTCAAAGTGAACCACCGGCGCCGGAGAGACAACCACCTTCGGTTTCTCGGGCTGATCAGACAGGGTGATGGATGTGGGTGGTTCCACGGAGTCTTCCGAATCTTCGGCCGATTCTCCCGTGCTGCCGCCGTGGGAGTTGTTATTATCGCTCGGGTGATCGCCGGGCTTTGGCTTGTCCGGCGAAGCCTTGGAAGGCAAAACCATGATTACCGCAGCGAAACGCGAGGGCAGAACTGTTTCAACTTGCCGCGCAAACGCCGTCGGCTGCGAAGGAGCCAGAGGTTTCACGCCCGCGGTCATCTGTTCCAGGTTGGTCGGATCGAGTTCGGACGACGGGTAATTCGGAGTCAGCGTCGCGACAGTCCATACATCCGACGCCGGCAGCAGACCGGGATCCGGATTGCGATCGATTAGTACGAGGCGGCCGCCATTTTCAACCCAGCGCAGAACGTCTTCGCGCTCGGATTTCGTGAAGCGAACAAGAGTGCGACCCACGATGACCAGCGTCGCCGGCTTTGGTCCATTGAAATTCAAGAGCGCTGACGGCGGTTCGCGCCAGCGCGCGACTTGATAACCCGCCTCTTGCAGAAAATCGTAGAGCGCGCGCGTGCCCGTAGCGCCAGAATTAAATGTCGAGCGGTCCGGCGACTGCTCAGAGTCCGGCGGTTGCTCAACCTTCACGTAGGATGCCGCATTGAGCCCAATCAGGATTACCAGAACGACCAGGACGGTGATGATGATTGCGAGACGTTGACGCATAAGGACTAATCAAAGATTCGGAGTCTTCAAAGCCTGCTGATAACCGTTTCGAAATTCCTTCCAATCATCTTCGCCAGGGGGCACAAAGCCGTACCAGTGAATCTCAAAACTATTGGTAAGACCTCGCATCGACCGAAACAGCGACGGCCGATCGCGCACCGCGCCGAGGTAATCGCGATTAGTCTTATGCTGCGCCAGGCTAATCACCTTGCGATCGCCAAGCTCGCACAACAGCGCGATGTATGCTTTGCGAATTGCGGCTCGCAGGTCGCCCGAGCGGGCCAGCGATTCAGCCTGCGCCAAAAGATCCGCGGAGGTTTGATCCGGCTCAAGCCGCTCGCCCAGCACGATGCGCGCTTCGCGCTTGTTTTTCTTTTTGCGGCGGTTGCGCAGATACCGTGGCGCGAATTTCCAAATCAGGAATCCAATTGCCGCCACGGACACGCCGATAACGACGACTTGCGCGACTCTCGACAGGGCCATTCCATTCCCCGGTTGCAATGGCTTCGCGCGCGGAAACAAACCGTTCAACCAGCGCAGGAATCTGTTCAATAAGCGGTTGAGCGCGCTCCCTTCTTCAGCCTGCTTGTTGTATTCCGAGCGCCGCAAAATTTCCGCCAGGCGCGTCTTGTTATCATCCTTAACGGCGCCTGGCTTTCCGTCCTGCATTTCATCCAGCCGCTCGCCGAGAGCGCGCAGCCGCTCGTCAATGTGGGCGAGTAGATCAGCCCGCCGCGCGTTGTCACCTTTGATTTTTTCTAATTGATCCAGCGCTTTGTGGAGCCACGTGTTGTCCACGGCCACGGTTTGGCGCCCGAGCAGGACAGTTTCCTGCTCTGGCAATTCGGCGCGCACGAGCGCGATCGTTGCCGCCGCGAATTGTTCTCGCTGTGATGGATACTCGGCAGCGTATGCAGCTTGCAACTCCTGAATCGAGGCGTGCGCCCGCGAGACTTGATGCCGATAATCATCAAGAGTGACTGCGCGCGCACCGGCAACCCAACTCAACACGACGAAGACTCCAACCACGGCGAGGTATGGTTTCCGTCTCAATCTGGGAATTGCGACCATTTCGATTGGCTTAACTCAAACCCAAGACGCTGCCCGCATTCATGTGGCCGGGCGGCGGCGGAACGAATTTCGGGGCGCGCCCCGTCACCAGCGCGGGCGCAAAGGGCGACACGACACCCGGGAGTTTTGGCATTTCCGGAAGTTGCCGCGCGGCCATCAATTCGATGTCGTAACCTTCATGTCGCACGCGCTCGTCAACGTAGAGGAGCGAGAGTCCCAGCATCCAGATCGGCGCGAGCAGGATGTGACTGCACTGCAGAATCACTTGATAGCCGATTGCGTACCAGGCCGGCCAGGGCGTGCCGAACGACGAAAGGTCCACGCCGTTCAGCGAACCGTACCATCCCAAGGGAATAAGCAGCAGCAGCAGGGCGGAGTAGGTCGCGAAAACAGTGAAGAGCGTCATGGCCATCAAGCGACGCACGTTGCCGCTCGCAAGCCCAAAGCTGCGGCCAATCGCGTCAAAGACCGTGCGTCCCTCGACCAGTATGGCTTGCGGCACGTAAGCGGCGCGACCCGCCAGGAGAAAGAACAGACAGAGGCCAAGTACCGTCGCCGCGATGATTCCAATCGCGACGACTATGCCGGTGACCCAGGGCGAGATCGAAGAGAGCACAAAAGAGGCGATCGCGACAAACCAAAAGACCATGCCTCCGCCCATGGAAGCGACCCCCGCCGCCAGCGCCAGCCAGAGCGCAACCAAAAACGAACCGCCAAGCAGGCTCCAGAATCGTTCCTTGACTGCGCGGTAGGTCGCGCGCGCGCTCACGGGTTCATTGGACAGGAGATGAGCGACCAGGTTGCGCGTGGCACCGCCAATGACGATCACGCTGAATAGCGAGCCGCAGGTTATGATCACTATGCCGGCCAGAAACATCAGCACGTAAAGCGCGAGGCGAGCGTCACTGCCGGTGGCGCTGATCTCGCGAAAAGTAATTGTGGTAATCATCCAGCCCAGGGCGGAAACCAGCACCGGCGGCGCGGCGATGCGAATCAGCGTAAAGAAGTGATGGCGATACATCCGCACCGCGCGATCGATTAGATCGCCGGCCCCCAGAGGAGCGAGGGACAGTTGATCGTTCAGCGGGTTCATTCGCGGAGAATGATCCTCGTTTTGCTAAGGTGAATCAAGCTTCAGCCGTCTGGAATCAGATTCGACAGCCTCGGTGCTGGCAGCGGAAAACAAAAGCGGCGTCGCTCCATCCGAAAGCAACGCCGCTATGCAACCGCTGGCGTAACGATCAGTATTCCAACTTGCCGTCGAACACCATGTCGGCAATCTTGAAGCGCATGTCGAGCTTGAACGGAGGTTTGGCGAGCGGGAATTCAGAGTAGAAGCGAACCTCACCGCTCTCTGCGTTCAGAAATGGCTGGCCACCGAGCGTGCGAGAAAAAACGAATTTTGCCCCCGCGCCGTCGGGGCCGGGCGCCTGGTATTCGCTTGCGAAAACTCGCTTGCCATCTTTGCGCTCAAGATAAGTACTGTTCTTAATGGTCTCGGCGGTGGCGGAGCCTAAAGCCTGCATCACCGGACCAGTGTAACGCTGATCGGTGGAGTCATAGGCTACGGCCACAATGATCCAATCGTCGGTGTGCTGATCAGACCAAGCCGTTAGCTGCGCGGTGAGTTCCTTAGTCAGAGTGGCCTGTTTAAGCGCAATCGTTCGCGCAAACGCTTGCCGAATAGGCTTGGCGGTAAAGAACCGGATACGAAAATTAAGCGGGACCGCCTGATTTGTCGCGCCCTGGCTCAGGCGGGAACTATCATTCGAGGT
>DATGVD010000011.1:0-3447 GCA_035300785.1 Pyrinomonadaceae bacterium
ATACAAATTTCCTTCCCGTTTGCGCCCAGTGTAATCAACGTAAACAACTTTCAGTTCAGTATAGAAATCGAGTGCCGTCGATCCCTGTTCGCGGTCGCCGATACCCGTGCCTTTGATGCCGCCAAAAGGAATGTGGGCTTCGCCGCCGGTGGTCGGCGAGTTGATGTGCGTCATGCCGGTTTCGATCTCGTCAACGAAGCGGAAGATGCGTGCGGCGTCGTTCGTGAAGATTGCGGACGACAATCCATACTCAGTGTCGTTGGCGACCTGCATCGCTTCTTCGAAATCCTTGACGCGGATGACGCCGAGCACGGGCCCGAAGATTTCCTCGCGCGCGATGCGCATGTCGGGCGTGACGTGATCGAAGACAGTTGGGCGCACAAAGTACCCCTTATCGAGTCCATTGCCGGTGGCGCGCTCGCCGCCGCACAAGAGCGTCGCGCCGTCTTCGCGGCCGACGTTGAGGTATTCCAGAACAGTCTTGAACTGGCTTTCGTCTACGCTGGGGCCCATTTCAGTTTGGGGATCCGTGCCGTGGCCGATGCGCATTGACTGTGCGCGCTTCACGATCCGCTCAACGAATTCGTCAGCGACCTGGTTTACGACGATCGCGCGGCTGGTCGCTGTGCAACGCTGCCCCGAGGATCCAAATGCGCCTTGGGCCGTCGATTCGACCGTCAAATCCATGTCGGCGTCTTCCAAAATCACGACCGGATTCTTGCCGCCCATTTCGCACTGACACTTGGCGCCGCGGCGAGACACCTGTTCGTACATGCGAATGCCCACCGCATTCGAGCCGGTGAACGAGACGGCTTTAATGGCCGGATGATTGATGATTTCGTCGCCGGCATCCGAACCTGATCCGAGAATAAGATTCAAAACACCCGGTGGCACACCGGCCTCTTCAAAGATTTCAACGATGCGTACGGCGGTGGCCGGCGTCAGCGTAGCGGGTTTGAAGACCACCGTGTTTCCGGCAACCAGCGCCGGCGCGATCTTCCACGTCGGAATCGCCACCGGAAAATTCCAGGGCGTTACGCAAGCAACTACGCCGAGCGGTTGCTTAATCGTATAGACAAAGTTCGATGGCAGCTCGGAAAAGATCGTCTCGCCATTCATGCGGCGCGATTCGCCGGCGCAAAACTCGGCGACGTTGACCGAGCGTTGCACCTCGCCGCGCGACTCGCCAAGAGTCTTACCTTCTTCGCGCGTAAGAATTTGCGCCAGCTCTTCTTTCGCTTCTTCCATCAATCGACCAGCCTTAGCGACTATTTTGCCGCGCGCCGGCGCCGGCGTTGCGCGCCAACTGTGAAAAGCTTCGGTGGCGGCTTCAACTGCGGCGCGGGCTTCTGCGCGCGTTGCCTGCCGCACCGTGCCGATGATGTCGTCAGTGTTTGCCGGATTGACGTTGTTAACGCTCTTCGGCGATGAAGACTCAGTCCACTTGCCGGCGATAAAATTTCGATACGTATCCATCAATAACCTCTGGTAGTTTCAGATAGAAAGCTCGTCAAGGTTGCTCAATATATCACGAACGGAGCACGGAATCAGGTCAGTCGGGGAGATTCGCAGGCTGGGATTGCTTGTGACCAAAGGTAAACCGGCGGCCGATGATCATCTTGAAGATGAGATGGTCCGTGCTGCGCGTGAGGCCAACCCCGACGCCGAAATTAAACTCCCACTTTGGGGACACATTAACCCCCTGAGATTGAGCGAGCCTGCATCTTTGTTGTAGCTTATCGATGCGAGAAAACGTTCCCAGTGTGAAGATATCAAGATGATTCTCGAAACCGATTCGCTTCCCGAGCCGACCAACCTGCGCGAGTTGATGGACTATCGGGTTTTTGAGAGTCCGTGTCAGCCCTTCCTTTTCTCTGAAGTCGATGGGCGAGAGTACGCTTATGGCGGTTTCAGCAATGCGGTTCATGCTGCGGGCCAATTGTTGGTTTCGCATGGAGTTCGCAAAGGGGATGTAGTCAGCCTCTTAATGCCTAACAGCGCAGAATACATCATCGCTTACTTCGCTTGTTGGATACTGGGCGCACTGGCCGGGCCAGTGAACTCACTCCTGAAAGAGCACGAGATCGCTTTCGTCGTTAATAATTCGGAAGCCAAAGCGATGCTGGTTCATTCTGAATTTGAGCATAGAATTCATGCGATTCGTTCCCATCTGCCAAACCTTAAATCGATCATTCGTTTCGATGATGAGAAGGACGCGACTCGACGCTTTCGGACAATCGAGGAAAGCGACGGCTATCCTATTCAACCCAGAGCTGAGCCACCGCCTTTGATCCCGATTGGTTCCGATGATGACGCGATCATCATCTACACATCCGGAACCACCGGTAAACCAAAAGGCTGTTTGCTAACGCATGGCAACGTAGTCGCTAACGCGCGCCAGATAAGTAACTGGCTAAGCTTCACGGAGGAGGATCGGCTGCTCACGATCATGCCGCTGTTTCACATGAACGCGGTTTCGGTGACAACGATGTCGGCTTTGTACGCCGGAGGCTCAACGGTGATCAGTCCCAAGTTTTCTGCTTCTCAGTTCTGGAAGCTCATTTCTGATTATCAAGTGACTTCGTTTGGTTCAGTGGCGACCATGCTGTCCATCCTCTTGAACACTTACCCTGACGGTGTGCCAGAAGGATTGCAGACTGGCCAACTTCGCTTTGCGATGTGCGGGTCAGCGCCGGTGCCCGCCGAAATAATCAAGAGGTTCGAAGAGACTTTCAACTGCCCCGTTGTCGAGGGTTACGGTCTTTCCGAATCAACCTGCCGTTCAACTTTCAATCCGCCTGATGAGCGGCGGCGCCCCGGATCATGCGGCTTGCCGATTGGGAATGAAATGAAAGTCGTGGATGACAATGACCGCGATGTTCCCGATGGCGAACTGGGCGAAATAGTTCTGCGTGGCGAGAACATTCTCAAAGGTTACTTCAAGAGTCCGGAGGCGACCGAGACAGCATTCCGGAATGGTTGGTTTCACACCGGCGACGTCGGTTATCGCGACAAGGATGGATTCTTCTACATCGTCGATCGCAAGAGCGACATGATCATTCGTGGCGGCGAGAACATCTATCCGCGCGAGATCGACGAAGTGCTGTATCAGCATCCGGCAGTTGCGGCCGCGGCGACGATTGGCGTGCCTGACGATCTGTATGGCGAAGAGGTCGCGGCGTTTATCGTGCTGAAAGATGGATCGAAGGTAAGCGAAGAGGAATTGATCAGCTATTGCACCGAACAAGTGGCGGATTACAAATGTCCCAAGTCAATTCGCATCGTCGCTGAAATTCCCAAAGGCCCAACCGGAAAAATTCTCAAACGAGAGCTTGCCAGGATTTACGCCACCGAGTGATTCGGACTCTTGCCCATGGCTTAAGAGTAGTAGCGCGGCGGGAATCGCTTTTGTCCAGTCGCGGTGCCGCTGCTGCTGCGTTGACAGAG
>DATGVD010000012.1:0-15046 GCA_035300785.1 Pyrinomonadaceae bacterium
CGCCCGCAATGAGCGCGAAGCGCGAATCAGGCTGGACGCCATATTCGATTTCACGGCAAGACTTTCGCGCCCGTGGCGCGGAGCGGGCGAGGGCGCCCGCGCTCCCAGAAATAACAAATCTGGTAACGGGATTGATCGACATAGCCGGTCCTGTTCTTATCGCGACACGGTCGCCTGGGTGATGGCACCGCTCACATCATACTCACCGGATCGACCTCCAACGTCACCGCACGCGAATCATTTCCCGCTTCTTCAAAAGTCTTTAAGGCTTCATCGATCACGGCGCGCATTTGCTTGCGGCTGCGCGCCTTCACGAGCAATTGCACGCGATGCTCGCCGCGCAGACGCGCGAACGGCGCCGGCGCGGGGCCGAGAATGCGACATGTGTGCGCTTCGTTTGCTTTCACCAGAGCGTTTCGCAGTTCATGCGCGATCGCGTTCGCTCGCGCCGCATCTTTGTGACGAATCAGCATCAAGGCCAGCGCGACGAACGGCGGATAGCCGTGATTGCGCCGGTGGCGAATCTCTTCGTCATAGAACCCTCGATAGTCCTGCGCGCACGCGTGGCGCAGAGCGTAATGGTGCGGATGATAGGTCTGGATCAAAACGCGTCCGGGCAAATCGCCGCGGCCGGCGCGCCCCGCAACCTGGGTAATCAACTGAAAGGCGCGCTCTGCGGCGCGAAAGTCAGGCAAAGCCAACCCGGCATCAATCGACACGACGCCGACCAGCGTGACATTGGGAAAGTCGTGTCCCTTCGCCAGCATCTGCGTCCCGACCAGCAGATCGATCTCGCCTTTGGCGAAATCGAGCAGCGTCGTTTCGAATTCATGCCGGCGCTGTTTTGTGTCGCGATCGATCCGGCCGATGCGCAACTCAGGGAAGCGTTTGCGCAGCAGCTCCTCAATCTGCTCGGTGCCTTCGCCGATGTAATAGATATACTTGCTGGTGCACACGGGACATTGCGAAGGCGCGCGCTCGTGATGATTGCAGTAGTGGCAGACCAGCGTGCGATCGCCCTGATGATAAGTAAGGGTTACGTCGCAGTTAGGACAACTGATCGACTCGCCGCATGAACGGCACAAGATAAAGCTCGAGTAGCCGCGGCGGTTGAGCAGGATGATCGTTTGCTCTCTGCGCGTGCGCGTTTGTTCGATGGCCTCGAGCAACTGGTCAGAGAAGATTGCCGGTTTCTTTCGCTGCGCAAAAACCTCCCTCATATCGATCATCTCGGCTTGGGCCATCGGCCGGTTCGCGACCCGATCAGGAAGGTTCAGATATTGATACTTGCCGCTCTGCGCGTTGTGAAAGGATTCCAGCGAAGGCGTGGCCGAGCCGAGCACCACGACCGCTGATTCTTTCTGAGCCCGGACGATCGCAGTGTCGCGCGCGTTGTAGAATGGCGACTCCTCTTGCCGGTAAGAAGTGTCGTGCTCTTCGTCAATAATAATCACTGCCAGGTTTTCAACCGGCGCAAATACGGCCGAACGCGTGCCGAGCACAATCCGGGCCTCCCCTGAGCGCAGGCGCGACCACTCATCGAAGCGCTCGCCCTTCGACAGCGCCGAATGAAAGATCGCGATCTGATCGCCAAAGTGCGCGCGCAGCCGCCGTGACAGAATCGGCGTCAGAGCGATCTCCGGCACCAGCATCATTGCGCCCTGGCCCGCCTTGAGCGCATCGCGCATCGCTCGAATATAAACTTCGGTCTTGCCGCTACCCGTGACGCCATGCAGCAACATCGTCGCGAAGTTTCGTTCGCTGGCTCGTTTCTCAATCGCTTGCAGCGCGGCCGCCTGTGCCTTCGTTAGTTTGAAAACTTCGGTGTCCGGCAGCTCAGCCAGGGCCAGAGGATCGCGGCGCACCTCTGCTTCGAAAGCTTCGATCACGCCTCTTTTCAGGAGTGTCTGAATCGCCGACTCGCTCACGTTCGCGATTTTGATCAGATCACTAACCGCCATTTCTTCACCGTCGGCGCGCAATGTCTCGATCACGCGTTTTTGTGCTTCAGTTACGCGCGGCCGCACGGCTTTGGCGTCAGCTTGAGATTCAGCGACCACAGGCTTGACCAGCCGGACGGCCTTTCGTCGTTTGGCGCGCGTGGGCGTCGAGCGCATCCGATAGGAGCGGGCAATCACGCCTGCTTGCTCCATCTCTCGCAGCCACTTCGGAGTCCTGCTTGCGCCCAGGCGCAAACAGAACGCATTGACTTCGAACTCGCCTTCGTCGGTGAGCAAGCGCAGCGCGCGCACTTTCGTGTCCGTATTTCGGGACCCACCCGCCAACGCAGATGGTACTGACAACCCCGCAACTTCTTCTCGTCCGAGCGGCGTGATTGAAACGGTCTGTTCGACGGAAGCGTTGATGCCGGCCGGCAGCGCCGCGCGCATTACTTCGCCCCAGGGCGCGGCGTAGTAATCGGCGACCCAACGCGTGATCTCCAGAACCTCCGGGGTCAACGGCGGATCTACGTCCAGCAATTCCTGGACGTCTTTAATTTCCGACTCGATCAGACTGGTGCCGGTTCTCAGGTGTGGCAGCAACGACACGATGTAGCCGGTGGTGGGTTTTCTGCCGAGCTGGACCATCACGCGTGAACCGACGCGCGCCGCTTTCTGCATCGCGGCCGTCAGGCGATACGTGTACGTCTTCGTGAGATGCACCGCAACCGCGACCTGCGCGTACTGCGGCGCCACTTCGTTTCTGGAAGATTGAGGTGCCGAGGTCATCGAAGATGCGCGATTTCGGATTGCGCGGGGAAGGTTAGCGCGAAGTGCGTCGCTATTGAAAGTGCGGTTCGATTAAGAATCCAAACGCGTCGGCGTCGTGGTGTCGAGATAGTCGCGAACCTTCTTCAGGTCTTCCCAGGTTTCGCGCTTCTTCGAAGGATCGCGCAGCAGGTAAGCGGGATGAAAAGTCGGCATGACTTTGATGCCGCGAAAGTCCTGGAACTGTCCCCGCACGCGCGTGATGCCCTCGCGCACTTCAAGGAGATTGCGCAGCGCGGTGTTTCCCATTACGACGATCACGTCGGGCTGCACGGCGGCGATCTCGCGAAACAGAAACGGCCGGCAAATGGCGGCTTCTTCGAGCGTCGGCTGCCGATTGCCCGGCGGACGGCAACGATTGACGTTTCCGATCAGGACCTCTTCGCGCTTGAAACCAATAGCTTCGATAATCTTTGTCAGCAACTGACCGGCGCGGCCTACGAACGGTTTGCCCTGCGCGTCTTCGTCAGCGCCGGGAGCTTCGCCGACAAACATCAAACGCGCCTTGTGATTTCCATGAGTATTGACGACTTGCGTTCGTCCTTCGCACAAGCCGCAACGCGTGCAGTCCCCGATGTCGCGCCAGATGTCTTCCATGCTCTCTTTGGTTTGGAGTTGATACAGAGAGGGTTTCGGTTGAGCGAGGTCGCCGAATAGAGAATCTTGCTGCGTGGGGTCGCTGGCGGTGACTGCTGCCGGCTGAACGATCTCCACGGGCTTCGCCGTTGACTGAAGCCGAGGCTTCGCTTGCGTCTCGCGCACAGCCGACGTTCGTTCCGGGGTTATCGCGGGTTCCGCGGTTTCGACCCCAAGCTCGCCAAAGTAACGCGAGTACTCACGCGTTTCGCGCAGCAACTCGAGCAGTTCGCTCGTGGTCGGGTCGGCACTCATGGGCTTTAGAACTTAGCGGCTTTCTCCGGAAGCGGTTTTGGCCGTCACGTTCGCGCGGCGCAGCTTTACAACTTCATCAAGAATTCGATGGGCCGCCTCGAGCTTGGACATCAATGGCAACTGGATTGGGTCCGGTTGGTCGCGGAGCATAATAACGATTGCATTGTTCTCGGTATCGAAACCTGAATCTGCGCGGGAGACATCGTTGGCGACGATTGCATCAAGGCCCTTCGCGGTCAGTTTTTCCCGCGCGTTAGTTAGCAGGTCATCGGTTTCAGCCGCGAAACCTACGATGAGCTGGCCGCTGCGGCGCGATTGGGCTACTGCGCGCAGGATGTCTGGCGTGCGCTCCAGTTTCAATTCCAACTCCGCTTCCGACTTCTTAAGCTTCGATTGCGATGGCTGCTTAGTGCGATAGTCGGATACGGCAGCCGCGGCGATGAACACAGTTGCAGTGTTGCTTTCGCGCGCGACGGCCTGATGCATTTCTTCGGCTGAACCAACGTTGATGATATTAACCCCCGCTGGTGGCGCGACGCTGGTTATCCCGGTGACGCAAGTGACTTTCGCGCCACGATCCCGCGCGGCCGAGGCCAGCGCGAAGCCCATGCGGCCCGATGAACGATTTGAGATGAACCGAACCGGATCGATTGGCTCACGCGTCGCACCGGCCGTGATCAGAATGCTTTCGCCTGTTAGATCTCGATTAGCGGAGCCGCGATTCGTAATCGCTTGAGCTCTGCTGCTCAGAATCTCCAGAGCGACTGTCACGATAGCGTCAGGCTCGCTAAGCCTGCCCGGGCCAATTGTGCCGCAGGCCATCTCGCCTTTGTCGGGCTCGATGATGTGCACTCCATCGGCGCGCAGTTTCTGAAGATTGCGCTGAGTCGCGGGGTGCTCCAGCATGGACGTGTTCATGGCCGGCGCTACCAGCACCGGAGCCGTGCACGCCAGATAGGTCGTGGTCAAAAAGTCATCGGCAACCCCATTGGCGAACTTTGCGAGCGTGTTGGCAGTTGCGGGCGCGACCACGAAGAGGTCTACCGTTTGCGAGAAGGTGATGTGGGCGATCGGATCAGGATTATCGGGTGCGTAGTCGTCCACTACGACGTGACAGCCAGAGAGAGCGCGAAATGTGAGCGGTTGAACAAATTCACAGGCATGGCGCGTCATGGCGACTCGCACTTCACAGCCCGCACGCTGCAATCCGCGCAGCACCTCGATGGCTTTGTAAGCAGCGATGCCGCCGGTTACGCCAAGCGCCACGCGCTTTCCAGAGAAGTCCTTGCTGTTAAAATCGCCGCTCACCTTTGAAATTGAAATGTAACACTGCTGAATGGGAGGCGCAATACAGCCTGATCATTGCGCGAGTATAATCCGCGGATACTAATACGAAAGCATGAATTGGTTTGCCGTTGGGGTATGCGTTAAAGTACTTGCGGACTGACGTTTGATGAGGGTAGTTCGATGGTTAAGTTGAGCGCACTTGCGCGGCTCTTGTTTGCATGTTCGATTTTGCTGGCGCTGGGTGTGGTGACCCAGGGTCAATCAAATGGCGACAACGGATCGAGCTTTGGCCCGGTGATGCGAGCCTATCTGGGCTACCTAAGCAACGAGCAAGAAGTAGTTGATGACCGAAATAGTCGAAGAGAGATCTCCGCGGCTTATTACCGTCGCAATTCAAATCGAATCCGAGCGCTGAGGCAGATGGCGATCAAGTTGGTCCGCGATAGCGGAAACGATTACGTGCCTGAACTCGAAGCTGTGGCCGTAGACGAGCTTCGTACGCTGTTTGAGAAGCCGCCGAATCCGGCGGCCTTTCGTCCGAACGAGGTTCTGGCTAACAAGTTTAGATTTCTGGGCGTAGCGCACGCGGGTGAGGTGTTTTATCTGTTTGCGAGGCTCGACCCGTACGAGCAGGCTGAGTTGATGCAGAAGCAAAGTGTAGACGTCTCGCGATCGGCCTTGCCGCAGAATGTGAATGCCGCGGATACGAAAGGTCAGGGCGCTGGTCAGACTGTGACGCGGCCACGTCGTGCGATTCCCAGGTAGCCTGGGGGAGTCTTTTCGCCCGCGGGTTTATCTGGTTTTGCTTGCGATTATTAAAGAATAACGGAACAACCTCGGGACCCATCCGAACCTCTCCGAGGAAGAGCTAATCTTGACCGCCCGCGGCAAAAAAAGCCCTTTACAGCGGAGCAGGTGCGTGTTATCTTTCCCGAAAGCTAGAGAATATAGTGGCTTAGACCTTGTAACCCAAGGTATTAGCTGTTGACACGGGGGCTGGAGTTCATGTAAAAAGACATAGACTTTTATGGCCTGTAAAGGCCTAGCCTTCATTGATTAAGAAATCGCGCGCGCGCGCGGATTTGGTTCTTGGACGGATGTAGCGTTGCCGTCTACTGCGAGGCTAAAGTCGATCGCAGTTTGCTTTTACAAAACTTGTTCACTTCTACTGGAGGAAATGATGATTAGCAGAACTTGGAGCCGTAAGTCCATCGCATTCTGTATCGCGGTTGCCGTGTTAAGCGTTTACTCAATGGTGGCGCTGGCATCGCCAGGGCAGAAGGGACCATCGGGCGAGCTTTCGGTTTCCGGTCAAGTCACCGTGAATGGCCAGGCCGCAATCTCGGGCGCCACAGTTTTCTCTGATAGCGTAATCGCAACTGCGGCGAATAGCAGCGCGACGATTAGTTTGGGGAAACTGGGCCGGGTCGAGCTGTTACCGAATACCGCGATTAAGCTCAGCTTCAGCGACGCCAATATCTCCGGTTCGCTTGAAGCGGGCCGCGTTCAGGTCTCGACGCTCGCGGGGACGTCGGCGATCGTTACCACAAAGGATGCCGCAGCGGTCTCAGACGCGCATCAAGCTGCGACGTTTATGGTTGATGTCGAGTGCGGGAACACAATCGTCGCTTCCCAGAGCGGTCTTGTTGATTTGCGGGCCGGTGGGAACACGAAGGCCGTGGCTGCTGGAACTTCTGAATCTGCAGGTACAGCACAGCCCGGATCGCGTTGCACGCGTTTGACCAGAAACGACTCCTTCGGCAAGTTGAGCGGTGGCGCTCTTGCAGCCCTGTTGCTCGCCGCCGGTGGCGCCGTCGCCGCAGCGTTTTGGGCCACCACGCATAACAACGATCTGAACTTCGGGGGCAGTGTTACGGTCGTTAGCCCGACGAAGTAACTTCTGCCCAAAGCTGGCTGCCGGCGTGCCTGGCGCGCGGCTATTGACTACAACCTTGCGGGTCACGCGACCACCGAGCGCGTGACCCGTAAGTTTTAGTTGGGACCCCACTCAAGTCTTAACCCGAAATGCACATAGCCGTCATTGGCTCCGGCTACGTTGGACTGGTCACCGGAGCATGCTTCGCAGAATTCGGCGTTGATGTTACGTGCGTAGACACGGACGCCGAAAAGATCACCCGGCTCGCTCAGGGCCAAATGACAATCTACGAACCCGGCCTGAATCAGCTGCTCAAGAGGAATCTGCAAGCGAGCCGGCTAAGTTTTACTACAGACGTAGAGTCGGCGATCAAAGAGTCGCTGGTGATTTTCCTCGCGGTCGGCACTCCGTCCAAAGACGACGGATCCCCGGATTTGACCCACGTCGATGAGGCGGCGCGCGCCATCGCCGCCGGCATGAATGACTACAAAGTTGTGGTCACCAAATCAACGGTTCCGGTTGGAACCGGCAATCGTTTGGCGACGCTCATCCGCGAACACCAAGCTACTCCAGTCCAGTTTGGCATTGTTTCAAACCCGGAATTCTTGCGAGAAGGCGCTGCGATTAGTGATTTTATGCGCCCTGATCGCGTCGTAATCGGGAGCGCCGACGCCAGGGCGATCGAAGTGATGCGCGATCTATACCGGCCGCTTTACTTGATCGAAACGCCTTTCGTGATTACGTCGGTTGAAGGCGCGGAGCTGATCAAGTACGCCGCCAATGCCTTCCTGGCAACCAAGATTTCTTTTATCAACGAGATCGCAAATCTTTGCGAGAAAATTGGCTGCGACGTGCATGAGGTAGCGCGGGCTATTGGCATGGACCGCAGAATTGGCGCCAAGTTTCTTCATCCGGGGCCCGGCTTTGGAGGCTCATGTTTCCCAAAAGATGCGCGGGCGTTATCGTCAATTGCCCAGCGGTACTCCTGCGAGACGCGAATTGTCGATGCCGTAATCGAAGTTAACCAGCTCCAGCGCCAGTCGATGGTGCCCAAGATTGAAAGGCTGGCCGGGGGACTTAAGGGAAAGCGAGTCGCAGTACTTGGCCTGGCGTTCAAACCCGAAACGGATGACATTCGCGAGGCGCCCGCGCTCGACATTATTCGCGGGTTAATCGACCGCGGCGCCACGGTTAGCGCCTATGACCCGGTTGCAAGCCCGGCGGTCGAGAGGCTGCTGCCCCAGATCGAATACGCCGCGGACGAGTACGCGGCGGTTACGGCAGCTGAAGTGCTGGTTTTTGTGACCGAGTGGAATCAATTTCGCGCCCTGGACATGGAACGCATTCGCGGTTTGATGAAGACACCAAGGATCGCGGACTTGCGCAACATTTACGAGCCTACCGATATGCGCGAGTTGGGATTCGAATACGTTGGCGTCGGAAGATAGGCGCGTTCCTAAGCGAGCGTCATTCCGAGAAAATCGCGCGGCCTCCAAGAGACAGCCGCTAGATCAGGAGAGTCTGCCCCAGAAACGAAAGCTGAAGAACATCCATGGCTCTTTCCGGCATTGCTCTGGTAACAGGTGGGGCGGGTTTCATTGGTTCCCATATTGCGGAAGCGCTCGCGGCGCGCGGCGCGTCGGTACGGGTGATCGACAATCTCAGCACCGGTCATCTGGAGAATATTGAGGCGATCGGCGCGAAGGTTGATTTCATCAGAGGCGATCTGGCCAACGACGCAACCGTTCGCAAGGCGGTCGAGGACGTGGAAATAATTTTTCACGAGGCCGCGTTACCGTCGGTGCCTCGTTCGGTTGTTAACCCGCGCGAAACTCACCTTGCTTGCGTTGACGGCACTTTCAATCTGCTGCTGGCGGCAAAGGAAAAGCGGGTGCGGCGCTTAATCTATGCAGCGTCGAGCTCAGCTTACGGTGACCAGCCAGCTCTGCCTAAGGTCGAATCCATGCGACCAGAGCCGCTTTCCCCTTACGCCGCAGCAAAACTTGTCGGCGAATACTACTGCCAGGTATTCACGCGCACCTACAATTTCGAAACGATTTGCCTCCGCTACTTCAATGTGTTTGGCCCTCGCCAGGATCCTGGTTCACCTTACTCGGGCGTGGTCTCGCGTTTTATCGATTTCCTGATGAAAGGAGAGCGGCCAGTGATTTATGGGGACGGTGAGCAGACTCGCGATTTCACTTACATATCCAACGCAGTCGAAGCCAACTTGCTGGCCGCGGAAGTGGATAAGGGAATCGGAGAAGTAATCAACATTGCCAACGGCGCACAAGTGACCATCAATGAACTCTTTCGACGCCTGAAAGAGGTCACGGGCCGCGACGATATTGAGCCGGAATACAAGGAGGCGCGGACCGGCGACATCCTGCACAGCCTTGCAGATATCAGTCGCGCGCGCGAGTTACTGGGCTACGCGCCGAAGATTGGCTTAGCACAAGGACTGCAGGCAACCGCTGAATGGTTCGCCCGAGCTTAGGATCAATGGCCCTGCGACAGCTTGCCGATCAGCGCGAACATTGGCATGTACATCGCGATGACAATCGATCCGATTGTTACTCCAAGAAATCCAATCAAAGCAGGTTCAATCAAAGTTAGCAGGTTGGCAATGGCCGCGTCGACTTCCTGTTCATAGAAGTCCGCGATCTTGCCGAGCATCGCATCGAGCGCGCCCGTCTGCTCGCCGATACCCACCATCTGGGCGACCATATGCGGAAAAATCTCCGCCGCTCGCAAAGGCTCGACGAAACTCTTGCCCTGCTCGACAGCCGTGCGAATGTTTATGATGGCATCTTCGATCACCGTATTGCCGGCGGTGCGTGCAGTGATGTCCAGCGATTGCAAAATCGGCACACCGGAAGACAACAGCGTTGACAGTGTCCGCGAAAAGCGCGCGATCGCGATCTTCAGCAGGATCGATCCGATGACCGGCACCTTGAGCAATATCGTATCAATTCGTTTTCGTCCCTTTGGAGTCTTGCGGTAGAAGTGTATCGCCACTACGATGCCAATGATGACCACCAACGTGCACAAGCCGCCCCAGCCCGCCAAAAAGTTGCTGATTCCAACCACGATGCGCGTTGGCAGGGGAAGGGGTTCGCCTGGTCCAAGCAGCCCAAGAAAGATCGACTGGAACTGTGGGATAACGACGATCATGATCACCGCGACAGCGATGATCGCGAGCAGGATTACCGCGGCCGGATAGATCATCGCCGACATCACGTCCCGTTTTAATTTCACGACCTTCTCGATAAACGTTGAAAGCCGCTGCAAGATCAGATCGAGAATACCGCCGGTTTCGCCAGCTTCGACCATGTTCGAATAGAGCTGGTCGAATACCCGAGGATGACGGCTCATTGCGGCTGCAAGAGTAGAACCCTCTTCGACGTCTTGCCGCACCTGGGCCAGCACTTGCTGGAAATACTTGTTCTGTTGCTGCTGCGCGAGGATGTCCAGGCATTGGACCAGCGGCAATCCGGCATCGATCATGACGGAGAATTGGCGCGTGAAGATCGCCAGGTCCTTCGAATTGACTTTGCGGCGGCCCACCAGCTTCGGGATTCCGATCTCTCGACCCTTCTCTTTCACCGAAGTCAGAGTCACTTGTTCGCGACGCAGGATCTGCCGCAGCGCCTCGCGGTCGTCGGCGACGCGCTCGCCCGCCACGATCTCGTTCATCCGGTTGCGACCTTTAAAAACGTAGGTTGGCATTTCTCAGCACTCCGTTTCTGGGTATTCAGGGTTCGTAGTCAGTTCTCTCGTTGGGCCAGTGTGAAGGTTCCCACTGGCAGTTCAGGGAAGTCGTCACTATCTCCTTGGAGCTACTCGACCCGGCTGTCCATAGGTTCCGGCTGGCACACCGGGCCTGGGTTGGGAACCGTTTCCGTTGTTTATGCCGGACCCCCGCTCGATTAAATCGCGGAGTTCATTAACATTGGACGTGCGTTGCATGGCGACATCCCGGCTAATCAGCCGCTTATGGAACAGGGTCGCCAATGACTGGTTGAAGGTCTGCATTCCGTGGACGTCCTGGCCAGTCTGCATCATCGAATAAATCTGGTGGACCTTGTCTTCACGAATCAGATTTCTGATTGCCGAATTGGGAATCAGAATCTCCATCGCCAGCGCTCGGCCGCGGCCGTCCGCGCGCGGAAGCAGGGTCTGGCAGAGAATGCCTTCCAGCGTCAGCGACAACTGGGCGCGCACTTGCGCCTGCTGCATTGAGGGGAAGACATCGATGATGCGATTGATAGTCGAAACGGCCGAGTTTGTGTGCAGAGTCGCGAACGTCAAGTGGCCCGTCTCGGCAATTCTTAGCGCCGATTCTATCGTCTCCAGGTCGCGCATTTCGCCGACCAGAACGACATCAGGGTCCTGCCGCAGAGCTGTGCGCAATGCTTGAGCAAAACCCTTAGTGTCAGCGTTTACTTCGCGCTGGTTCACAATGCAGTTCTTGTGGTTGTGAAGAAACTCAATTGGGTCTTCGATGGTAAGAATGTGTTCGTGGCGCTCTTTGTTTATCTTGTCGATTACGGCCGCGAGCGTAGTCGATTTACCGGAACCCGTGGGGCCGGTAACCAGCACCAGGCCGCGTGGCTTGTCGCAAAGGTCTTTCACGACGGTCGGCAGACCCAATTCTTCGAACGACTTGATCTCATAGGGAATCGCTCGGAACACTGCCCCGACGGCGCCGCGCTGGTTGAAAATGTTGGCGCGAAAGCGGGACAGGCCTTTGACACCGAACGAAAAATCAAGCTCCAGATTTTCTTCGAAGCGATGTTTCTGCGCGTCGGTGAGCACGGAGTAGGCGAGTTGTTTTGTTTCTGAAGAAGTGAGGAGGTGATAGCCGTCTAACGGCCGAATTTGGCCGTGAACACGAACCAACGGCGGTGTGCCCGTCGTTACATGCAGGTCCGAGCCGCCAAGCTCGGAGAGCTTGTGTAACAACTCTGAGAGAGAGATTTGCTGTGGATTTTCCATGGTCTCTTTTTCCTTAGTGACAGCGCCTCGACGAACCCGTTGGTATCGGTGAGGACGAGTCACTTAGCAGCGCGGCGGTTTGCCTCCATCGGACGGAAGTTGGAAAGAAACAACTCGGCATCAGCCGTGAGCTTTTCAGTAAAGCTGCCCGCCGTGTGAGTTGTCAGGGAATAGATGCGACCGTCGACCTCGGTAAAGTAGAAGTTCCAGACTTGCTCGGGTTTGCCGTCGCTCGTTGGCGGAGTCTGCGCAATGACCTGAAAGATGCGGCGGCCATGAATGTCGCGCTGGCGGTCGTTGACCACCCAGCCACCGGAGCTAATCATCCTGTCAATGACAGTGCGTCGCAGATCGCTGAAGGACACGCCTCCCAGCATGTTGCGCTGTTCGCGTCCGATGGGCTGATTCCCGTTTGTCGAAGCAGGCACAGCAACCGCCAGGGTTGCATTGGCCTCAGGCATGCCGCTCGGCGACATGATGCGGAAACTGGAAGCGCCATTGTTCGTTGACCCAGGCGACCAACCTTCGGGCAGGGGAATAGCAAAAGCGCCATCGCTATATACACCCCCGGGAAGCGCGGTCGGCAAAGCTGTGTGGTTGTCAGAAGTTTTTGCTACCGCCGAGGGCGTTACACCACCCCGTCGCTGTGCCAGTAACTCGCGCCTTCTGGCCAACAGTGCCCGCCGACGGCGCATCATTGCACGGTGGCGGCGCCACCAGGCCCTCGAATGACGGGCATGATGGGAGCTCGCCGCAAACTGAAATCTAAGGTTATGCGCTGTCGAGGTTGCCAATGGCAGAATAACGACCAGCGCGGCCAACATACTTAAAGAGAGAGCGATTCTACGCAACATATGTCACCCCTTTTTTTAGGCCACCGTCTCGCGGAGAACTTCCTCGATGGTGGTAACTCCGTTTCGTATCTTTTGTAGACCGGACTCGCGAAGCGTAATCATGCCGTCCTCAATCGACTTCTTCCGAAGTTCGAGCGAGGAGGCGCCGATTAGAATCAGTTCGCGAATTTCATCTGTTACTTCCATCACCTCATAAAGGCCAATCCGACCCTTGTAGCCAGTATCGTTACAACTCGGACAACCGCGGCCCTTGTACGTCTTCATCTTGCCCGCCTCTTCGGCAGAAAAACCGATCTCGATCAGGGCCTCGATCGGTGTGGGATGATCCTTTTTGCAATCCTTGCAGACCCGCCTAATCAGGCGCTGGGCTTGAATGAGGTTGACGCTGGTGGCCACGAGGAATGGTTCGATACCCATGTTCATGAGCCGAGAGATGGTTGAAGGAGCGTCGTTGGTGTGAAGAGTAGAAAGAACAAGGTGACCCGTGAGGGCGGCCTTAATGGCTATCTCGGCGGTTTCGAAATCACGAATCTCGCCGACGAGAACGATGTTTGGATCCTGTCGCAGGAAGGAACGCAACGCGGCCGCAAAGTTCAGACCGATTTGCTCCTTCATCTGAACCTGGTTCACGCCCGGCAAGTTGAATTCGACCGGGTCTTCTGCGGTCATGATGTTTGTTGAGACGGTGTTGAGCGATTGCAGCGCGGAATAAAGGGTGTTGGTTTTACCGCTCCCGGTCGGCCCGGTCACGAGTACCATTCCGTATGGCCTCGCAATGTTACGCTGAAACTTGACCAGAGACTCGGGCTCGAATCCGAGATTCGTCATGTCAAGCATCAGTTTCTCTTTGTCGAGCAGGCGAAGCACAACCTTTTCGCCGAAAAGGGTCGGCAGGGTGGAAACGCGAAAGTCGAGTTCGCGCGAGCGAGAGTCGACCTTGACTCGTATCTTGATGCGCCCGTCCTGAGGCAAGCGCTTCTCGGAGATATCGAGCTTCGCCATGATCTTGATACGCGAGATCAGGGCGTCGCGCATCTTTAGCGGCGGATGCATCACATCGTAAAGCACGCCGTCAATGCGGAAACGGATGCGTAGCTCTTTTTCGTACGGTTCAACGTGAATGTCTGACGCTCCGCGCCGCAACGCGTCAACCAGGAGGACATTGACCAGACGCACGACTGGTGCGTCTTCACTCATGCGAGTGAGGCTGGAGAGGTCGATCTCTTCGTTGTCTTCGAAGACCTCAACTTCGCTGGCGAGGGTCTCTTGATCGAAGTCCAGACTGTCGAGTGAAACAAGGTCAGCATGGGAGAAGCCGTTGCCATTACTGCTTTCGACCGCCAGGTCCGGCGCGACAGCGAGCTCAATCTCTCGCGACGTGCTGTAGTACTTCGCGACTGCCGCCTGCACACTGGCCTCGGCAACAACGACTGGTTCGACGTTGAGGCCGGTCATGAACTTAATGTCGTCCATCGCGAAGACGTTCGTGGGATCGACCATTGCTAGCGTGAGCGTAGCGCCAACGCGCGACAACGGCAGGACGGAGTACTTCTGCGCGACTTCCTGTGGAATGAGTCTCAGGACTGAGTCATCGATGTCGAAGAGTTCCAGATTAACCGACGGAATGCCGTACTGTCGCGACAACACGGCGGTGATTGTGTCGTCGGAGACCAGCCCCAGCTTGACCAGGTTGAAGCCCAACCTGCCGCCATGCTCACGCTGATAATCCAGCGCCTGACGCAAGTGTTGGGGACTGATTAGGTTCTCGCGGACGAGAATTTCGCCGAGTTTAGCGGACATTTTGTTCGGTTCGTATTTCCGGTGTCTGCCGAAAGCAACAACGAGACTTAGAAGTGGTGGGATTTAGGGCCGGCCTCTGGACGTGGCCAAAGCCTGAAACAGAGCAAGCAGCGGCGATAAACACCGTTGCGTCTTGCATCTTACCGTTCAACGTCCACAGTGTCAACAAAATGTTAGGCCCGCCAATAAGGGTGGCGGGAAAGGAGTGCATTCCATTCCACCCAGGGCGTGCTGGTCGCTCGTGCTCCGGGAGGTCCCGCGTGGCTGGTCTGACCGTTGAGTTCACCAGCGTGTGAGTGGTAAGCAAAGTTCTTGACATTCATAGGATGTGGGTATAGCATGCCGGGCTGATAAAGTAGCTTAGGTTTTTGGGGCGGATAGCGGAGTTTAGTTGGCGCTTGGTATTGAGTAGTCGGGAGTAGCTCGACTCAAGAGAGGGTTCCTCAGAGATTGTTTTGACGGTGTAGCTCATCGGCCCGTAGTAGCTTGCGTGGGCAGCAGGGTCAGACCAATACGTAGGCTAGCCCGCGCTTAGCATCTTGATCGAAGCCGGGTTCGTGATTATGTAGGAG
>DATGVD010000013.1:0-2073 GCA_035300785.1 Pyrinomonadaceae bacterium
CCGCAGACACTTGGGAGAGAAAACTCTCCAAGAACTCCGGTTAGATTTCAAATCACCGTGGTAACGATCTCGCGAATGCTGCGCTGCAAGTCGCGGTCGTCGGTGATCGGAGAGCACATGGCCACTTCAGCGGCCCGGGTCGCCGGGATGCCGAGGGCGATCAGTTGGGCGGCGTAAATCAACAGGCGGGTCGAGACCCCCTCTTCCAATCCATGGCCGCGCAGGTTGCGCACCTTCTGTCCGATCAGAACCAGATCGCGCGCGGTGCCTTCGTCGATGCCGCCTTCGCGCGCGACGATTGCGGCTTCAGCGTCGGGCGGCGGGTAATCGAAATCGATCGCCACAAATCGTTGTCGCGTCGATTGCTTCAAATCTTTCAGGATTGATTGATAGCCGGGATTGTAAGAAACGACCAGCATGAAATCCGAGGGCGCCTCCAGAATCGTGCCGCGCTTTTCAATCGGCAAGCGGCGGCGATGATCCGTAAGCGGATGAATGATCACGACTGTGTCCTTGCGAGCTTCGACGATTTCGTCGAGGTAGCAAATCGCGCCGTGGCGCACCGCCGAAGTCAGCGGCCCGTCATGCCAGACGGTCTCTTCGCCTTCGATCAGAAAACGTCCGACCAGATCGGTTGATGAAAGATCTTCGTGACACGCCACGGTGATCAGTGGCCGCTCCAGCCGCCACGCCATGTGTTCGACAAAGCGCGTCTTGCCACAGCCGGTCGGCCCCTTCAGGATCACCGGCAAGCGCGCGGCATGCGCGGCTTCGAACAAATCAATCTCGTGATCGACGGGCAGGTAATACGGCTCGTCAACTATTCGATATTCTTCGATGGCGCGTTCGGGCATGATTAAGTTTTGGTACGCACGCCTCCGGCGTGCTGTTTTAAGAACACATCATAGCATTCAGGACGCTGGAGGCGTGCGTATCGACGCGTCTTCTTGCGCTACTCCATCGCCAATCTTCAGCTTTCTCACACAGGCCTGCCTTGACGGGATTGTTCTCGATGTAAGTCAGGGCATTGCGAAAGTGACGTTCGCTGCGAATATAGCGGTCAAACGGCTCCCGCGCCCAAAACCGGCCAGTGCGCCCGAGGGCTTTGTTGCATTCGTGGGCGGTAAAGCTCTTCCATGAGTGCACGATCTGACTCATGTCGACTTCGCGTGGCGTGAAAAGCGAGTGGACGTGATTGGGCATCACGCACCAGGCGTGCAAGAGATACCGCTGCCCGTCGAAATGCAACAATGCGTTTTCGACGATCTCGGCCAGCCGATTATCCCGCAGAAAACAGGAGCCATAACCGCTATCGAGAAAATCCTGAATGCGCTTACGCCATTCGATGTCGGCTTCTCTTTGTGGCCTCACCCGCAGTTCCTCGCGCCAACCTGTCAGCACCGATTGAGGAAGCGAGTCGCAGAGGTGAAACGAAACATGCTGCGTCACTCCCGCGCCGTCAAAGTGTGGGAAGTAACCGCGCGAATGCCATCCGTCGCGGTTTTCCTCTTTGGACAGAACTAATCGTCCCTTGAAGATCTTTGGCATTTCGGTACGCACGCCTCTGGCGTGCTCATTATGATCCAAGTGATTGTTAATTTATCATAGGTAGAGTGGTGCGAACGGCACGCCGGAGGCGTGCGTACCCAGAGAATGAAGATTGCAGTAGCAATGTCCGGCGGCGTGGATTCGTCCGCGGCCGCGGCAATTCTGAAAGAGCAGGGCCACGAACTGGTTGGCTTTACGATGCAGTTGTGGAACCAGCGCCGCGGTCTCAGTGTCGACGAGAACGGCGAGCCTCTGCCGTCGCGCTGCTGCTCGCTCGATGATGTTTACGATGCGCGGCGCGTGGCGGAAGGCCTGGATTTTCCTTTCTACGTGCTCAACCTCGAGCGCGAATTTGAGCGCGATGTTGTGCAGCCTTTTGTCACCAGTTATCTAAACGGCGAGACGCCGATTCCCTGTGTCGCCTGCAACAGCCGTCTGAAGTTTGCGTCGCTGGATCGCCTGGCGGCGAGTCTTGGGTGCGAGAAGGTAGCGACGGGCCACTACGCCCGCGTGGAATTCGATGCG
>DATGVD010000014.1:0-3554 GCA_035300785.1 Pyrinomonadaceae bacterium
AAGAATGGCAGTCTGCCGCTGTCAGTTGTCGAGTGGATTCTGCTGGATGATCGGTCGTCGCTGAATGAGGCGCTGAAGTGAAGGCCGACTTCTATGGAGACAAGTATGTTGAATGTCAGATTGCGTGACTAGAGTAAGCTAAAGCAGCTTACTCAGGAGAACGACAATGACAACAACAGGGCAAGTCGGGACTTTCATTCCTCGTGACTATGACGTTTTCGCCGGCCTGGATGTAGACAAGCGAAGCATAGCGATCACTTTTACCGATCATGGAACGATGCGAAAATCACTAAAACTACCCTATAGTGCGAGCCAACTGCTCAACTATACGGGAAAGCACTTTCCTGGTCAGCGAGTGGCGTTTGTTTACGAAGCCGGGCCGACCGGGTTTGGACTGCACGATGAGCTGACGGCGGCGAGTCATCGTTGTTTGGTAGTGTCGCCGTCGATGGTGCCGAGCGCGCCGCGCAACAAAGTGAAAACTAATCGCCTGGATAGCAAGAAACTCTCCGAAGGATTGCGTGGCGGGCAATTGCGCGGCATTCACGTGCCGCCACCGAGTTATCGGGAGTTGCGGCATCTGGTGCAATTGCGGGACACGCAGGTAGCCCAATTGACGGCTACCAAGTTGCGCATCAAGTCGTTGCTTCTGTATGAGGGCATCGCCTTTCCGGCGGCCAATGGCAAATGGTCGGGGCGCGTGTTGCGGCAGTTGGAGAGCTTGCCCTGCAACGCCACCGTGCGCTTCAAGCTGGATCAGTTGATCGACACTCTGCAATTTCATTTTCAATCGGCTGCGAAAGTCCAAAAACAAATTCGATATTTCTGTCAAAACGATCCCGAGCTGAATCAGTGCATCAGTTTTCTTACCAGCCTGCCCGGCGTCGGGACCATTACCGCCACCCATGCGCTGGCGCGCCTCGGTGACTGGCGTCAGATCAAGGATGTCCGTCAGATCGCCGGCTTTCTGGGCCTGGTCTCCAGCGAACACTCGACCGGCGACAAGGAAAATCGCGGTGAGATTACCCGCATTGGCGACAAACGTTTACGCAGTAAGCTCATTCAGTGTGCCTGGACTGCGATTCGCAAAGATCCAGAGTTACGGGCTTTCTATCGTCGCATTTATGAGCGCCACCCAAAGAAAGTAGCGGCTCGCAAAGCGATCGTGGCAGTGGCCCGCAAACTGACGACACGCATGTATGCCGTCTTAAAAGAACAACGTCCGTTTGTAATTCGGGCAGAAAGTTCAATAGCTCCTTTGACCGCGGAGGAGACCACCGGCCTCGGGGAACGACTCGACGGCGCACAGAACGACCAGCCCTGAACTTTTGGCTGTGTTTCGATTCTGGAGACAGAGTACCCCAGGGCCAGTGGTAACGCCCAAGTGGGCCGGATTCTCGATAGTGTGACGATCATTGTATCGGGCCACGAATAGCAGTCAGTCTCTTAAGGTTGAAAGAGCATTGAGATCGTTGACATTCACATAGCAGTGCGCCGACTTGTCGGCGCTTTAAAGCGGCAACAAGTTGCCGCACTCCAAAGGGAGAGTTATGAAGTTGAAAATTTTTTGCGTCGCAATTCTCACCTTCTGTTTCGCGGCTCTTCTGTGTCCGACATGGCGCGTTGCTAATGCTGACATCGTCCCGCAAACCGATCCCAACACCACGCTCAGTCGCGGCCGCGCGCTTTTGAAACAGGGTCATGCCGATCAGGCGCTGGGCTATCTGGAGAACGCGCTCAGCCTTTTCACGCAATCAAACAGCTCTCGAGGCATCGCGGCCGCGCAGGACGCGCTGGGCGATCTCTACCTGATCCAGGGGCAGTACAAAGTCGCGCTCGATCATTACAGATCGGCTTATGAAGCGTTTGTAGCGGCAAGCAGCAAGGATGAAACGAATCAAGCGGCGGCGAACAGCGTCGCGAGCCGGGCCGGTTCAACCGCAGCCGCGGCGACTGAAACCGCGGGCAGCGCGGCGGCCAACGGCTTTAATGCCAATCTGATGCTCGCGAAAATTGGCGACACGAACTACCGGCTTGGCCACACGTCTGAGGCCGGCACGGCTTACGCGATGATGAACGTGAAGAAGCCGGAAAGCGCCGCGGCAAAAGCGACGCGCCGTTTGGGTGGCTTAGGCGGGATCATTGGCGCCGCCCAAACCGGCAGGGTGAGCATCGGCGTGCCCACCGACGCTGCTGTCGGCCTGCTGGAAACGAAGAAGGAGTTTGACGAATATCGGGTGGCGATCATTTACATGACTTACGAGCTGGGCATGGGCCGCATCGCGTTCGCGAACAACGATCTCGACACCGCGCGCAAACACTTTCAAAACGCGCTCGAAGCCGGTAGCGGCGCTTTGCCGGTCGTGGCCAAGCTGGGACAGACACGGCGCTTTCGCACGGCCGCGCGCACCAGTCTGGGCGATGTGGCGCTGCGGCAGGGCAAGTACTCGGACGCGGCCAAGCTCTTCGGCGAAGCCGGCAAGACCGCGGAAAAAGACAATCGGCTCGATCTGATGTGGCCGGCTCTTCGCGGCCAGGGCCGGAGCCTTTGGTTGCAAGCCGGGCAGGAAAGCCCGGACAAAGCCGCGAAGCTGCGCGAAGAATCGCTCACGGCTTATCGCTCGGCGATAAAACAAATCGAAACGATTCGCGCCGGCAGCTTGCGCGCGGATGAATCGCGCTCGACGTTCCTGGCAACGACGAAGGATGTTTACGACGAAGCCGCGAGCGAATTCGCGGAGATGGCGTTGATGAATTCTGCGGCCGGCGCAACAGGCGGAAACCCGACCGTTAGGGAGGGTGCACCTCTCACCGGCAAGGCGCTTGATTACGCGGCTGAAGCTTACAGAGTTTCCGAAGAGGGCCGCGCGCGATCACTGCTCGACATGCTGGGCGAAGTGAACGCGCAAATTACGGAAGGCGTGCCGCCGGATTTATTGAAGCGCAAACAGGACAACCTCGAAAGCCAGCAGCAGATCGCCGATCAACTCACCGGCATTAATCTGACAGCGGAGCAGAAGCGGAAGCCCGCGGAACTGGAAGCCGAGCTCGACAAACTACAGGTCGAGTTTGACGACATCGAGAATCAGATTCGTACCGCCAGCCCGCGCTACGCGGCTTTGACTGCGGCCCAGCCCCTGTCGCTGGCCGATGTGCAGCAAAAAGTTTTAGACGACAACACCGTGCTGCTTGAATACTGCCTCGGCGCCGATCGCTCTTATTTGTTTGCGGTCGCACGGAGCGGTGTCTCGCTGTTCAAGCTGCCACCGCGCGCCGACGTTGACAAGCTGGCGACGGACTTTCGCGCACAACTGATTCCGCCGAAGCTTCAGCGCCGCATCGTCGGGATAGATATCGCCGACGATCAGCAACGAGGTCTCGGCATCGTGCAGGGCCCGTCGGAAAACCTTTCGGCGTTTGCGGCCGCTTCGAATGCGCTTTACAAGGCGGCGGTTGAGCCGGCGGCGAACTTGATCGCCGCCAGGCGCCTCCTGATCGTTTCGGATGGCGCGTTGAATTACGTTCCATTTGAAGCGCTCGTCAAGACTACAGAC
>DATGVD010000015.1:0-3988 GCA_035300785.1 Pyrinomonadaceae bacterium
ACAGTCCGCAGGCGGACACGATGCGCATCGACTCTGCCCAGCTTGACGCGCCCACGAAAGCAATATCGCGCGAGTTGGTTCCTGACAGCGCCGAGAAATTCGATCCTTATAAGACGACGATCGGGCAGCCTCCGCCGGCAAGCGGGGGGACTACGGGACCGCGCGGTCGGATCACGCAAGACTTAACGCCGGTTGAGCCGCCGCCTCCGCCGCCAGAGACATCCGCGCCGAATTCAGGAACACTGCCTTCGCTGCCACCGCCGCAAACTGGCTCCGGCCCTGTCGCGACGTCGGCGCCGTTGCCGCCGCCGTCAACTCCGTTGCCACAATTTCCGGGCGCCGCGCAGGCCCAGCAGGTTAAGCCTTTGGCCGCGGCGGGACCCAGGACGAAGTCAAAAGTATTTTTGATTTTGGGGATTCTGGCCGTGCTCCTGATGCTCGGTGTCGGAGTGCTGGGCGCGGGATACATGTTTTGGCTGAGGCCGATGCTCGCGCGCCGAGTTGTCGCAGTGCCGACCGACTCGCCGCGTCCGCCGACTGAACCAACTCCGAGAGTCGATGCCACTCCAACGAACACTGAGACGCCAAGTGCAACTCCGCGGAGTGAACCGCCGCCATACTCGCCGCCGTCCGATGCAGTTGAGTTTGTGAATTCAAACAAGAACCTGGACGGCAAGCTCGCCGAGCATTTTGTGGACTTCAGTTTCTACTATCCCGAAAGATGGGAAAAGGATGCGAAGGCCGGCGTGCCGGGCGCGACCAATTTCGCGAAGGTCGAGCGACGTCTGCCACCCGATTTCACCCAGGAGAACTTCGCGGTTGGCTGGTATTCGTCGTCGGGCTCTGAGGCCAACGACCGCGTTTTGTTTCCTACTTTGACTGAGAATCTCAGCGCCCAGTTCGCAAAAAACTTTCCCGATTACCGTAAGGTCTCTGAAGGTGAAACGAAAGCCGGCGTCTATGACGGCTACGAGTTTCGCTTCGAAAGCACCTCGCGCAACACCGCCAAGGGTGATCTCAAGGTCTGGGGCCGCGTGATTTTCATTCCACCGGTTGACGGTGGAAAGAATGGCGTCACGCTCCTGATGCTGGCGACTTCACTGGCGCCCGAACTGCGAAGCATCGACGACGTGGGAACAAAGGGCGAGTTGCCGATGATTCTGGAATCGTTTCGGTTCGGGAAAAAGAACTAAGCGATTCGGACAGTTAGCAGATCGAAGAGAATTAACCGCAAAGAGCGCAAAGTCCCCGCAAAGGCCGCGAAGTATTAAACGCTTTGCGAGCTTTGCGGATTTCTTTGCGTCCTTTGCGTTTCAAATTTCGCCCGGTTCAATTAGAATCTCGCCGACGAAAACTAGAACTCAATCATGAAGATTGTTCTCGGAGAAGATCGCAGCGGCAAGCTGTTGGGCGAGCGCACGTTCACCAGCGAAGTTGTCCGCGTCGGGCGCGACCCGGCCGAGTGCCACTACTTCTTTACGGCAGAGCAATGGCCGATGGTCTCGCGCAAGCACGCCGAGTTTCGCCTGGGCGAAGGCCGATGTTTCGTGGCTGACAGCAACTCGCGCTTTGGCACGTTCGTCAACGGACAGAAGATCACCGCGCCGGTCGAGGTGCGCGTCGGCGCGAATGTGCAGCTTGGCGCGGGTGGCCCAATCCTGCGTGTCGTCAGTATTGAACAAACGGCCACCTCGCATGCCGCGCCGCAGCCGCCTGAGCTTGGCCGCATGGAGACGGTTCGCGAATCGAGAGCGCCCGACGCCGCCCCTGCGCCGATCCAGCCGCCGCCAACTCCGAAGGCACCGCCTCCGCCAAAAGCTGCGCCCGCTTACCTTGAACTGATCGAGTCGGCCTCGAAACAGGCAAAGCGCATCGAGTTGAATAAGGAGGTCACGCGTCTGGGTCGCGATCCCGAAGGCGAAGTTGTGATCGATGCCGACGCGGCCGTCGTCTCTCGCCGCCACGCCGAGATTCGTAAGGCCGGCGAACAATTTGCGATCACCGATCTGAAAAGCTTCAACGGCACGCTGGTCAACGGTCAGCGCATCGCGGGAACCGTCACGATCTTCGGCGATGATCAAATTCAGCTCGGCGCCGGCGGGCCGGTGGTGCGCGTTGTCGATCCGGCGCATCCAGCTCCGGCCGGACACGCAGCCGCGGCAGGAGTTCAGACTCCGGCGATGGCGCAATCTATCCCGCCGGCGTTCGGTCAAATCGCGGCCATGGCCAAACGCGAGACGATCGTCGTCAGCTCATCTTCGGGTTCAATCGCGCCGACAACTCCGCTCGCCGGCACTCAGCCGCACCTGCTCGCGCGCCGCTCCTTTGACCAGCAAGCGCAATTCACTGTGGGTCGCGCTCCGGACAACGACATTCGCCTCGACGGCTTGCAGATTTCGAATCGTCACGCGCGTTTCATGCTCGCGGGCGGCAGCGTCGCGGTCGAAGACGCCGGCTCGACCAACGGTGTATACGTCAACGGCGAGCGCATCAGCGGCAAGCGCACCGTGCAACTTTCGGACGTGATCCAGATCGGCCCGTTCGTTTTGCAGGCCGACGCAAAACAGGGCGTCGCGGTTTACGACACCCGGTCAAAGACGCGCATCGACGCGATCAATATCGCCAAGGTCGTCGCGAATCGATCGGGTGGCGGCAAGATCAAACTACTCGACGACGTCGGCCTCACGATTCAGCCCAACGAATTTGTCGGCTTGCTGGGGCCGTCCGGCGCCGGCAAATCGACGCTGATGGATTCGATGAAGGGCATGCGGCCGGCGACGAGCGGCCACGTGCTCATCAACAACCTCGATCTGTACCGCCATCTCGACTCGCTGAAGCAGTCGATTGGCTACGTGCCTCAGGATGACATCATCCACCGCGAACTGACGGTCTATCGCACGCTTTACTACGTCGCGCGTTTGCGTTTATCGCGCGACGTTTCGACCAAAGAGATCGATCAGATCGTCAACGAAGTGATGGACGTTACGGGACTGTCCGAGCGGCGCGACGTGCCGGTGGGCCAACTGTCCGGCGGCCAGCGCAAACGCGTCTCGATTGCGGTCGAGCTGATCACCAAACCTTCGGTGATCTTTCTTGACGAGCCGACTTCGGGCCTGGATCCGGCAACGGAAGAAAAGATCATGAAGCTCTTCCGCCAGATCGCCGAAAGCGGCCGCACCGTCGTGCTGACGACGCACGCGATGGAAAACGTCAAGCTGTTTGACAAGATCGTAGTGCTGATGCGCGGCAAGCTGGTCTTTTACGGCGCGCCACAGGAAGCGCTCGCCCACGTCAAAGCGGACAGCTTCAAAGACCTGTACGACAAACTCGAAGCGCCCATCGATCAGCAGATCGCGGCGATGGCGACGCTGCCGGCGAACGCGGCGAAATCACAGCAGCAGGCTTTCAAGCAACGCCGCGAGCAAATCAGCGAACAGGTTGCGGAAGATTGGAAGCGGAAGTTCCAGGCGACTGAGCAATATCGTCGCAACGTGGTTGAGCCGCTGAGCGGTTTGCCGCGTGATGGACGCGCGGCCGCGCCGCCCAGGCGGCACATGAGCATCGTTGACACCGTGCGGCAATGGGCGACGCTTACGCGACGCTATCTGGCGGTTTTGAGCCGCGACAAATTCAACCTGATGATTTTGTTTGGCCAGGCGCCGATCATCGCGTTTCTGACTTATCTCGTCGTGGGCGCGAAGAGTCCGCGCGACTTTCCATATTTCATGCTGGCGCTGGTGGCGATCTGGTTCGGCACGTCCGTAGCCTCGCGCGAAATCATTCGCGAGCGCGCCGTGTATACGCGCGAGCGCATGGTCAACCTGCGTTTGCTGCCCTACGTCGCGTCAAAACTTTTCGTGCTGTCGCTGATTGTTTCCGTGCAGTGCCTATTATTGTATTGCTCACTGAAATTTCTGCATTACGTCGGCTTGATGAATCTGCCGGGCTGGGCGCTGCCGCAACTGTTCGTGATAATGATCACGGCCCT
>DATGVD010000016.1:0-4003 GCA_035300785.1 Pyrinomonadaceae bacterium
AATTTTAGATTTCAGATTTGCGATTGCATTTTGCCCTTGTAAACGCTGGCGGCTGCGCGCTCCCAATCAAAAATCGCAGATCCAAAATCAAAAATACCTAGCCCGCCATCTTCTCCTTAATGATCTGCAACTGGTTGCGCACTGAGCCGTCGTAGACGGTCGAGCCGATCCGCGCGACGATGCCGCCCAGCAAATCCGGATCGGTGGCAAAGTCGACGCGCACTTTCTGGCCGGTCAAGCCAGTAAGCTTCGCATGCAGCTGGTGCTGTGAATCCTCCGTCACTGCCCGCGCCGTCGTTACGGTGGCCAGGACCATTCCGGCCCGCTCGTCAAGGGTTTCCGCGAACTTGCGATTTATCTCGCCCAGGTCTGTCAGGCGGTGATTCTGCAAGAGTACCTTCAGGAAATTCGCAGTCGTCTGGCGCGGCTTTGCCCGTTCGATCAGTTTGTTAAGCACCGTGCGCTTCTGATCGAGCGCAACGGTCGGATTGCGCAGGACCTCCAGCAGGTTCGGCGTCGATTGGATCATTTCTTCCCATTGAACCAACTCGGCCTGGACCTCAGCCGCTTCACCTCGCTCCAGAGCCACATCTGCGAGCGCGGACGCATAGCGGCGGGCCATTGTTTGCAAGCTCATTGGGCGGCGCCTCCGAGTTCCCGGATGTTGCTGTCGATCAGGCGCGCGTCATCTTCGGGTTTCATTTCGCGGCGAATCATCTCTTCCGCCAAACGCACGCTTTGTTCGGCGGTGTATTTCCGCAGTTCGTGCTTCGCCGCCTTGCCCGCGCTCTCGATTTCGCGCTGCGCCTGCTCACTGAGCCTGTTAATCTCGGATTCCGTCGAATGCGCGATGCGCTCGCGTTCTTCCGCGGCTTCGCGCTTCGAGCGTTCAGAAATCTCAGCGACCTCCGCGTCGAGCCGCCCCAGACGCGCCTCAACTTCTTTTAATTTCGCTACCGCCGCATCGCGTTCCTGCTGTGCCCGCGCCAGTTCCTGCTTTATGTGCTCGCGACGAGTGCGAAAGGCTTCGCCTAATTTAACTTTGCGCGTGAGGATGTAAATCATCACGCCCACAAAGACCGCGAGGTTTATGAACTTCCAGGCCTCAAAGCCGGGGTAATCCAGATAAGGCTCGAGGCGAGTCCACAAACCCGGCGGGTCGCCGGCGATGAGCAAAATCGAGGATGGAATTAATGTAAGCATTACTTCAAACTCAATTCATTTCCGCGTCGGAGATTGGACGACTCAAAACCCGCGCGCCGATCTCGCGGGCCAGGCGGCGTGATTCAACTTCCAACGTGCCGCGCGCTTCGTCGGCTTGTCGCTCGATGGCTTTCTTTTCCTGCGCGATCGATTCGGAGAGCTGCGCTCGCATCTCGTTCAACTTCTTCTGGCGCTCTTCCATCGCGGCGGCGCGCTCGCGTTCGGAAAACGCGTAAGCCTCGCCGCGCGCCTGGCGCAGTTGACGTTCATAGCCGGCAAGTTGTTCGCTGACCTTTTTCAGAATCTCCTGGGCCTCGCTCAAGCGGCCTTTCGTGCGTCGGTCGCGCGCTTCCAGAATGCGATTGATTGGTTTGAAGAGGGTCGCGTTCAGCACGTAAACCATCACCAGGATGATCAGGACGTGCAGAATCAGCGTGCCGTCAGGCACAAGTTGAATCGAGTTTTCGGCAAAGCCGAGCGGTAATGTCATCGCGACAATTTTAAGCTGGGATTTAAGTCTTCAGATCGCAAATCTCAGATCGGAGATTTGCGTTTTACCGAAAGACTGAGTGCGACCGGTTCCAGTCACAGAGACCCAAATCTGCAACTGCGTAAAAGATTTGAAGGCTAACACGCGATTTTACAACGCGTCAAGGCGCGTTGCGGCCTTCCTTGACATCGCTTCGCAGCGCCGCTAGGCTAGGACTTTTCGTCGCAGCGAAGGATTTATCGTCTATGCCAAAGCGAACCTTTCAACCGAACAATCGCCGGCGCGCCAAGACGCACGGATTTCGCGCGCGCATGGCCACCAAAAACGGCCGGCTCGTGCTCAAGCGGCGCCGCGCCAAAGGCCGAAAGCGGCTCACTCCGTCGCACTACTGAACTTGTTCTCAGGTGTAAATGACGCGCCGGTGAAAACCAGCCAAGCGTTGCCGCTGCAGCGCCGTCTGCGCGCGCGGCCTGAGTTTCAAAAAGTTTACGCCGAGGGGCAGCGTTATAACGGCCGTCTGCTGGCCGCTTTTTTGCGCCGGAACGAATTGGCCGAGCACCGCCTGGGAACCACGGCGTCGAGCAAAGCGATCGGAAAGTCGGTCGATCGCAATCGGGCGAAGCGTCTGCTGCGGGAGCTTTTTCGCCGCAGCGCGCCGGACTTAAACCGTTTGCAACAAAAGTATGATTGGGTGCTGAACGCGAAGCGATCATTGCTGGCCGCAAACGAAGAACTTCGGTTCAGCGAGTTTCGTAGATTGATTGCTCAGGTAAGCGAGGCCGAGCGGAAGAGTTAACTCCCTCTCCCTTTGGGAGAGGGCCGGGGTGAGGGACGAAGTTAAGAGGTGGTTTAGTTCGCGCTTAGACCCTCTCCCTAACCCTCTCCCAGAGGGAGAGGGAATCGAGCAGTTCTAAGAACATGCGCACCATTCTTGTTTCGCTTTTGAAGTTTTACAAAGCCACGGTCTCGCCGTGGCTGCCGCCGTCTTGCCGGTTTGTCCCCACGTGTTCCGAATATGCGTGCGAAGCGATTGAACGGCACGGCGCGCTGCGCGGAAGCTGGATGGGGTTGCGGCGGCTCTTGCGTTGTCATCCGTTTCATTCCGGCGGCTATGACCCGGTGAAGTGAATTTGGAGTGCGGTGACTTGTCACCGCTTTCGCATCGCAGAGACGCAGGGGGAAAAGCGGCGACAAGTCGCCGCGCTCCAAATCGAATGCAGCAACAACAACGATTTGTTTTGGCTCTGGTAGCCTCGGCGGCGGTATTGATTCTTTGGAGTTATCTCTTCCCGCCCGTCAAGCCTCCACAACCAAACGCCAACGCAAATGCGAACGCGCAGCCGTCGACGCAAGGTTCGCCACAACCAACATCACAACCCACGGCGCAATCAAAACCCAGCGTGACGCCTGCAACCGCGCCGGCCGCGCCATCGCCTGCGGTTGACAACACTCCGCAGCGAAAACTTCATATCGTCACGCCTTTGTACGAAGCGACGCTCGACACGCGCGGCGCGGTGGCGACCAGCTGGATTCTCAAGAAGAACAAGAGCACAGGTCGCCCGATTCTTGCTGCTTCATCTACCAGGAACAATCCGAAACCGCTTGAACTGATCACCACTCCACCCGCGGGCATCGCGCCTGACCAACTATTTCAACCGCTCCGGCTGGTAACCGGCGACGCAGCGCTCGATAGCGCGCTCGCCTCTCGCAATTTCAAGATTAGCGGCGGCGGCGCCGAAGCGGGCGATCAGACGATCGACGTTCCAAGCGCTTCGAAGCGAATTGACTTCGTATTACACGATGACGCGACCGGTCTTGACGCCACCAAAAGCATTACGTTCTTCGCGGATCGCTACAGCGCCGAGATCGAAGTCAAACTTACCCGCAACCAACAACCAGTACCCCAGGCCAGTCTGGCGCTTGGTCCCAGCATCGGCGACCAGGGCATCGATAAGTACACCTTTTATTTGTACGCGCCTGAGGGAATCGCCGTCACGAACGGCGTGGCGCAGCGAATCAATTCAGTCGAAGTGCACTCCGATCGCGTGAACACCGGCTTGATCAATCGGTTGCTTGAAGGCATCAGTTTAAAGGCGGTAGTTAACAAGCCCCCCGATCACGAGAAGGTTGATGGCGGCGTGCAATGGGCCGGAGTCGGCGACACTTATTTCGCGATGATCGCTGTGCCGCCGAAGTCTCTGGGCGGCCTCGAGTACCGCACCGTTTCTTACCAGCAGAAGACTAATGACAAGCCTGAGGAGCGTTTGCTGATCACGGCCCTGGTCCCGGTGCCGACGGACGGTTCGAAGA
>DATGVD010000017.1:0-2487 GCA_035300785.1 Pyrinomonadaceae bacterium
CCCGCGACTCACCAAATGCTTCGCAAAATTCAGTTCTAGCGCAAGCTGTGCTCGCGCAACTACCTACAACTAACAATGGTCTGCCTGTCTATGCGGTTCCTTTCCTTTATGTTGTTGGGGAAGTTTTTGCAGATAAGGACGCGCTAAAAGACCCCCACCCCGTGGTGATTACAGGAACGGATCTGGATTCCCTGCGGTTGGTGGCGCCAGCTTGGAAATTTGAAGTGCATACGCCGTTACGCATGAACGACGAAAGCTGCCTGGTCGGCGCGCACGTTGCCGAACAGCTGCATCCTCAGAACGGTCATTTGTCAGCTGGCGCGAAAATACTTCTTAGATTCGGCACGCAGACACAGGTGTGCGACGTAGCAAACGTGTTCTCGGCGGGAGGGGCAGAGGATGACCAAGTCCTTATAAATCTTTCTACCGTTCAGCGATTGGTGTCGTTGTCCAGTCGTATCAGTTTGGTTCAACTCAGTATTCCCGGGACACCAGTGGAAATTCAGAGTTGTGTCGCATCGTTACGACAACGTCTTCCTGACGTTGACGTGCGGCCGATACGGCAGTTCACGGAAGGCGAGGCGAAAATCTACGATCGCATCAGCGGCATTTTATCGGCGACCGTCGGACTTGTGCTTGTGCTTACCGGACTGTGCGTGATGGCGGCGATGACCAACGTTGCGATGGAACGGCGCAACGATGTCGGATTGATGAAGGCCATTGGCGGCGCGACACGGCGCGTGCTGCGCCTCTTCCTGGCGGAGGCCGCGATTCTCGGACTGACCGGCGGCGTTCTTGGCGCGGCGATCGGCATTTTGCTTTCGATGTGGCTGGGCAAAGCTGTCTTCGGCGTTGCGGCACAGCCGCGCTTGATTGTGTATCCTGTAGCAGTGGCCCTGACTATTGTTGTCGCAATCGCCAGCGCGTATCCGCTGCGGCGGCTCGCTAATATTCGTCCGGCGTCGGTCTTTCGAGGTGAGGCGTGAGCCCCGCTGCCCAGGTTGTCATCGAATCGCTCACCAAGAAATACGGACCGCTGCGCGCAGTCGACGCGCTGAGCTTCAACATCGCCCCCGGCGAATGGGTCGCGCTAATGGGACCCTCCGGCTCCGGCAAGACCACGCTCATCAATATTCTTGGCGGTCTGGATACGCTGACTTCCGGGCGCGTGATTGTCGATGGGGTCGACCTGGCGAAGCTGAGCGAAAGTGAAATCGTTCGCTACCGCGCCGAAAAGGTCGGCTTCGTATTCCAGCAATTTCATCTTGTGCCGTACCTGACGGCGCTGGAAAACGTGATGCTCGCGCAGTACTTCCACAGCGTGACAGATGAGAAGCAGGCGAGCGAAGCGCTGCACCGCGTGGGCCTGGGTGATCGCCTGACACATCTTCCCGCGCAACTTTCCGGCGGTGAACAACAGCGCGTGGCCATCGCCCGCGCGCTCATCAATCAGCCCAAGCTGATTCTTGCGGACGAGCCCACGGGCAACCTCGATGAAGTCAACGAAGCTATCGTGCTGCAAATCTTTCGCGAGCTGCACAACTCCGGCCACACAATTTTGATGGTCACACACGATCCCGACATTGCGCGGCAGGCCGACCGCCGCATCGAACTCGCCCACGGCCATCTGCAATTTGACACCGCGCTGCACGGCCCCGGCCACCCGCTCGCTTGCCCACTCGTCAACACCGCGGACTGCTGCAGCAGCACCTCGACAGACGATGAGATTCGCTTCGATCATCTGCTCGAGCAAATCTGGATTTGCGGCGAAGAGGGGAAGCCGGCGCAAGTCGAGATTCTTCATGCCACGGGACCGGCTGGGCATCTTCCGGTCTTGCCGGATGAGCCCGCCGCGCGCGTGCTTGGCCGTATGTCGGAGCTGCAGCTAGTCGAATTGCAAAACGGCGAAGTAAGGTTGACGCCGGGAGGCAGCCGCCGCGCCCGCGACGTCGTGCGCCGTCATAGGTTGGCCGAGCGGCTTTTCAAAGACACGTTTGCGGTCGACGATTCCGAGGCGCACACGCAAGCTTGCAAGTTCGAGCACATCATCAGCCCCGAACTCGATCAGCGCATCTGCAGCTTCCTCGGCCATCCGAAGACGTGTCCGCATGGCAATCCCATCCCGCCGGGCGATTGCTGCAACGGCAAGAAGGGTTGACGTTGCCAGAGGCGCGATGCCCATTCCTCTTGATTCCCGCAAAAAACCCGCAACGGTAAAAGTTCACGTAACCAGCGGCGCCGGCGTCGACATTACCTGGTCCGATGGTCACACCAGCCACTACGATTTCGCTTATCTTCGCGACGAGTGTCCCTGCGCCACTTGCAATGACGATCGCATAAGAAAGAACGCCTTCGCCAGCGCGGGTCCTGCATCGGCGACCGCTTTGCCGATGTTCAAGCCGAAGCCGCGCGCGCAAGCTGCCACGACGGTCGGCAACTATGCCATCCAGATCACTTTTACCGACGGCCATGCCACAGGCATCTTTA
>DATGVD010000018.1:0-3777 GCA_035300785.1 Pyrinomonadaceae bacterium
CAGACTATTTTATTTCACGCCTTCATGATTATTGGAGCCCTCCCTCACGGTCGGGCTACTGCACCGAGCCTAATCGAACGTTCGCAATCCAATCTGCTACCTCCCCCGTAATTAGGTTGACGAAACGATCCTCGATATCATAGAGGCCACATGAACAGACGTTACTTTCTTTCATCTTCTATTGCGCTGGGTGCGTTTGCGGCGCTGGCGAGACTGCCGTTTGCCGCGGCGCTTTGTCAGAATCCGTTCGGTTCCAACGAAGCGCAAGGTAACGACTTAAAATCAAAAGGGAGTGGCGCGCAATCAAGCCCTCATCCCGACCCTCTTCCAGGGGGAGAGGAAGCAAACTTGAAATCCAAAGGAATCAGAAAAGTGATTAAGACAGATGCAGAGTGGAAGCAGATACTCACCCCTGAGCAGTACAACGTCATGCGGCAGAAGGGAACTGAGGCTCCCTACTCGAGCCCGCTCAACGACAATCATGACGCAGGTACCTTTGAATGCGCCGCGTGCGAGCTGCCGCTGTTTAGTTCCGAGACGAAGTTTAATTCCGGCACCGGCTGGCCGAGTTTTTGGGCGCCTATCAAAAAGGAAAACGTGCGGGAAAAAGTTGATAGAAGCCTGGGAATGACCCGCTCCGAAGTGCTGTGTGCGCGGTGCGATGCTCACGCCGGACACGTTTTCGATGATGGACCGAAACCTACGGGGCTGCGTTACTGCATGAACGGCGTGGCTCTGAAGTTTGTGAAAAAGGCGTGAGCGCAAGGAAGTAAATCGCAAGTCGTGACGTGAATAGAGTACTGGGCTCGCTGTTCCTCTGATCCCGTGATCCCGGGCTCCCACCGCGTCCGTTGCTGACGCGGGCTTTTGGCACAGCCAGCGGCACGCGAGATGCCATACTCCTCTATAATCCAGGAGATTTGCTCTGGAAGCATACGGGTGTATAAGTACAGCTGCAGCGCTTGACCGGAATTGGAACAGGAGGATGTGATGAAGAAGTTTCTGGCGAGTCTTTTGATAGCTCTGACCCTGATCTTCTCAGCAGGGCCGATCTTCTCAGCAGAGCCGATCGGAGCGGCGCAGACGGTGCGTCATCGTCGCCGTCACAGCCGCAGTTTCTGGAAGAAACATCGCGACAAGCTGACGGTCGCCGGGACGACGCTCGGCGGCGCAGGCATTGGCGGGCTTGCGGGAGGCAAGAAGGGCGCGCTAATCGGCGCGGGCGCCGGCGCGGCCGGGGGTGCTCTCTACACCTACAAGCTTCGCCATCGGCGTCATCGCAGACGATACTAGGACTGTACCCGCGGTGGGCAGAAAGCAGTTCACTGAAACGCAACACAGTCGCAAAGATATCTCATGCGGATATCCATCTCGCGATTGCAAGTCTGCTAAACCCTCTTTGTTCATCAAGCGTCTAAAGGACAGTTGAACAAGGAGGTGTTTTATGAGAGTAAAATATCTACGTAGATTTGCAGGTTTCCTTCTGGCCGCCTTGCTTCTCTCCGGAGTGACCACGCTATCGTCGAGCACGACCGCTCAGGCGCAGCGTCGAGTTGTGATCGTGCAAACATATCGTCCATTCTATCGGCCGTTCTATTACCGGGATCCGTTTTGGAATCCTTACGGGTATGACCGATATAGCTACTACAACGAATACGTCTTTAGTAGTTCGGACCGAGCCACAAACCAGGGCTATCATGACGGTCTGAAGACGGGTCGGAGCGATGTGGAGCATCGTCGAAGCTACAATCCTGAAAGATCGCATTACTTTCATGATGCGGGCTTTGGCAACTACGCCAGCGCATACCGCCAGGGTTTTGCGCGCGGTTACTCTGACGGGTTCCGCTCGTAATGATGAAGTCGATCGGCGGGAATTAACCTGCTGGTAAAATAAACTGGAAGTGCCGCGATGAGAGTCGCGGCATTTTTCTTTGGAGGTAGCCGGAAATCAGGGCCGCGCGGCCAGGTTGATCCTCAGCCCTCGGCAGTTCAATGTCCGACCGGGATCCGTTGAAAGCGCGTCTTGCCTTCCACGTCCTGCCACGAAATATCCAGGACATAGGGGCTGACTTCGCCTGCGATCACTTCCAGCCGTCCCAACTGGTCCAGATCAGAGTCAACTGCCTTGCGATTGATCAAGGTGGTGTGCGGCACGATGGACTTCGCTTTCGGAAGGATGTGCTCCACGGCTTCAAATCTAATATGAACCTGAGACGGGCCGGGATTCTCCTTATCCTTTAGAAAGACAGTTAGAATCTCGACACATTTGAAGGTCTGATCGGTCGCGTTCGTCAACTCCAGAACGGGATTCGATCCGACATCCACCAGTTTGAAAGTAAAGGGATTCTTTTTCGTGCTAATCATTCGTTATCTGCCTTTCGCGTTTTGATTCCTGGTTTTGCGCCGCTTCTTTCCGTTCGACGTGAGTATGTCGCCCGGTTGGCACGCCAGCGCCCGGCACATCTTCTCCAGAGTGTCGAGGTTGATTCCGAACGCCTTGCCCTTCTTTAGACGCCACAGCGTGGTGTGGCTGATGCCGGTCTGTTTGGCCAGCCAATAGAAAGACCGCCCCTGCCCGGCCAACAATTCATCTACTCGAATTTCAATCATGTGGAGTGCCGATCTGCCAGCGTATCTATTTACTACGCGCGCGATATAGCACGTGTGAAATATATTCTAGACTTGACATATAGTATTGTCCAGCGGAGAGCGCCGGCAGGACCGCGGATGGACGTGCGTTCCTTAGGCGCGAGTGGTAAGCCAGTGAGTGTAAGGCCGCCCTGCGGACGATCGAGAATGGCCCGCCTCAAAAGGAGTTGTTCGTCAAATAGACGATTTAGCAAGAGCTTTGAATACTTAATCGCAAGGCGTGAATGGAACGAGGCCGCCGGGCCGCTTTGGGCCGAGGCCAACTTCTCTGGCGTTTCGAAGTTGTGAGGATAGGGCCCGGGGTGGCGATAAGCCCTCCACCCCAGGTCGTTTTGTTTATACGTTCAGAGCGAGCACTTAGCGACGGGGTCTGTTGCCGCGCCGGTGTGAAGCTGATTGCAACCGCCGTATTTGGCTCTTCAGTTCTACGATCTCCTTTTGCTGCTCTTTGATTGCGTTGAGCATCGTCCAGAGGATCGGATCGCTGTTGAGCATCAGGTAGCCGCTTTGGCTCCGGGTCACGGCTTCCGGAATTATCTTCTGCACTGCCGAGGCTCCAAAGCCGATGTGATCGCCTTCCGAGACGAGGCCCAGAGCATTGTCCGGCTTGTACTCGTACCGGATCGGCTGCAGCTGCATGACGGCTTTCAGTCCGGTGTTGAAACGGCCCTTGATGTTCTTCAAGCGTTCGTCCGAGAAGCTTAGCCAAGTGTTACCGCCGGTCTTGCTGGCGTCTCCGTTGACTGACAGCTTTTGATCGGGTGTAGTCGTCCCGATGCCGACCTGGCCGCCTGTGGTAATTGCTAACTGAGAGGCTGCCAGACCGGTTTGCAATAACAGCTTTCCGGTGACGGCCTGGAAAACAATGTCTCCGGCGACTGCATCGCTGCTGAAGTGTCCAGTCGCTTCGGCTAAGCCTAAGAATCCTCGGCTCGTGGATGAATCGAACAACGCGAGCGCCGGAGATACCGATCCGGCGGTAGTTCCAGTTATCCGAACTCCGTCCGCGACGGATGATGCAACAACGTGTAATTTATTGCTCGGACTCGCCGTCCCGACGCCGACGTTTCCGCTCGCGGAGATGTCGATCGAACTTGTGGGCGCGCCGGGCCGGATGCGGAAGGGCAA
>DATGVD010000019.1:0-3834 GCA_035300785.1 Pyrinomonadaceae bacterium
CCGGGTCAATTGACGATGCTGCCGCCTGGTGCATCCTGGCAATTGTGTTGGCGAGTTTCAGCGGCAATGCCTCGATTGCGATCTTCGCGATCGGCGGAGGCGTACTTTACGCTTTGGTGGTTTTGCTTGTTGGCAAGCCGCTGCTGCGAAGGCTTGGCACGAGAGCTGAAGGCAATGGCGGCGTTAGCGGACGAATGCTCGCGTTCGTCTTGATGTTGTTGATGATTTGCGCATGGTACACCGACGCCATACGCCTCTATGCGGTGTTCGGCGCCTTCATTCTTGGAACCGCCATGCCGCGCGGCGTCTTTGCTCGTGACGTGCAACGGCTGCTTGAACCGTTGACCACCAACTTCCTGCTCCCGCTGTTCTTCGTTTACTCAGGCCTCAACACTAGTATCGGTCTGGTTAACTCGAAGGCCATGTGGATTGTAGCGTTCTTCATCTTAGCGGCGGCCTGCTGCGGCAAAGGCATTGCATGTTGGCTGGCAGCACGTCTGAATGGCGAGAGCAACCGAGACGCGATGGCGATTGGCACCTTGATGAACGCGCGTGGCCTGATGGAACTAATCATTCTCAACATCGGACTTGAGCGGGGCATCATCACGCCTACACTCTTCACGATCATGGTCATCATGGCGATTGCAACAACCCTCATGGCCTCGCCCGTCTTTGAGTTTGTTTACCGGCGCCGCCAGAAGCGCGTTGTCTCGGTAGTTCTGGAACCTGTAATCAGCCCGATGCATTCGCCGGAATTTAACGGCTGAAATTTGAAACCGCGCGCGTGGATTGAGTGTTCAGTCACGTGCGTTTTGAGGATAGTCAAAGAGGAGGACGCAAATGAAACGAATTCCGCTGATTGGTTTTGTTTTGATTGCCGCTGTTTGCTTCGTATTTGGCCAGAAGGATCGCAACCAAATGACTACCCGTGCGGATGAGGATAGTCTTAAGCAACTGGTGCATGAATGGGCAGATGCTGCCGTTCATGCGGATCTTGCCAAGCTGGAAAAGTTTGCACATGAGAACTTTCGTGGTAACGCCGAAGGAATTTCTTTCAACAAAAAGATGTTGCACGATGCGATCAAGTCTGGCCAAATGAAAGTGGCACGCTGGGACTGTAATAATGATGATATGAAAGTGAACGTCAGGGGTAACTCAGCGTCAGTCACGGGACGTTGCACGCTTTCAAACGCAACGTACATGGGCAAGGACTTCAGTGGCGGCTGGGACTTTACTGATCGCTTCGTGAAGGAGAAGGACGGAAGCTGGCGAGCCGTCAGCTCGCAAGCAAGAAGGATCAAGCAATGAGCCTTTGACGCCGGGTCTGAGGTCTCGGCAGATTCAAATAGAGCTAGGCCGTCTATCGGCTCAGCCGCACGCGGTTGGCTTGAGTAAACTCGCGCCAATGCCTTCACGGCCTTGTCCGTCTTCGACTTTGTTTACCGGCGGCAGCAGAACCGCGCTGCAGCGGTAGTTCTGGAACCTGTAATCAGCAGGATGCATTCACCAGAGTCCAATAGCCGAGTCGATCGAATGAGTTCGATTTTCAAGAAAGGAAGCGTCTTATGGAGATCATTGTTGAGCAAGTTACGACTGCCAAAGACCTGGACGCCGTCTTGCGGATACGGGATCAGGTTTTTCTGCGTGAAATGGGGATTAGGCTCGCGCCCTCCGGCCCATCGGTGAACGGTCACGTCACCCATCTGGTCGCGCGTATCGGGCCGGACAGAGAACCGGTCGGATCGTTGTGCGTATTGGACACAAGCAAGGACCATCAATTGCACGAAAGTTTCGGATTGAAATTCGAACCATCGGCGGGCGTCGCCCGTTACACCCATCTCGCGGTGCTCAAACCGTATCGCGGGATGAATATCCCTCTGGCGATGATGATCGAGGCCCACCGGCGCGTGATTGTCGCTCGTCAATTTGATTACACCTGGCTCTTGTTTGATGTTGAGCGCGCGGCCAACTCTTTTCTTTCCCGCCTGCTCGGCTTCACGCCATTGCTCGAGACTTTTGTCTCCGAGTACGGTTGCCGCTGCCCGTTGGTGAGAGATGAACGCACGCTGCGGTCGGCGCAGTTTATTGTGCGGGCCGAGTCCTATCTCGCCCAGCGTCAGAGCCTCAACGCACCTTTTGACTCATCCCGGGCGCGCCGCGCTCCGCACGCATGAGAAGTTCATTGAAACCGGAAGGAATCCAGACCATGTGTTCATCCTTACGTCTCGCATTCGCCCTTGTCCTCCTGTCAATAGTGTTTCCGTTTGCTCGAGGCCAGGATCAAAAACCAACACCGCGAGCGGGTGATTCGATCGCTCAACCTGCTAACGACAGGAACATCGTCCTTGACGACGACAAAACTGACAAAACCAAGAACGAGAATAGGAAAGTTGCTGATACGGGGCCGGGCGGCAATGGACTCTCTAACGTGAATTCCTCCACCGGAGATCCTCTTGTACGGATGTTGGTGACGAAGGGTATTCTCACCGCCGCGGAAGGCCTGTCGATTAACGCGTGGGGCACTCCACTTGAACAACGCGATCGCTTGGCGGCGTTGTTGAGGGACAAAGGTTTGATCTCACCAGCGGAGTTCGATGCGGTACGAACAGTACTTCCGGCTGAAAACAGCGCGTCCGCTAACATTGCGGCTGCTGAGTCACCAACCGTTGCAAAGTCGAGCAAGTCAATCGCCGTGCAGCCGAAGGTTTCACCGCCGGCTGTTAATGCCGCGTTCGCTCCCGTGCGTTTGCTGCCGATCGATCCACCGAAGCGCGAGGGCTTGATCCCCGACATGAAACTTGGGTCAGGCGCGCGTCTTAAGCTTTACGGATTTTTCAAGACCAGTGTCATTCACGACTCATCGTCTCCGCAGGGCAATGATTTCCCGTTACCGCTCCTCGCCGGTGATACAGGACCAGACACCTCGCCAGAGTTTCACATCAGGGCGCGCGGATTGCGCATTGGGGCAAATTTCGAGTGGCTCGATCCGGCGCCGAAGACGGTAATCACAGGCAAGCTGGAATTCGATTTTGAAGGCAACTTCGCCCGCGCAAATAATCGGAACGCTTCCAGCATCAGATCGAGTGCTCCGTCGATCCGCCTGGCGTGGGCGCGCATCGATCGAAGGTTCTCAGACAAGACTTCAGGCTTCGCGCTTTTTGGCCAGGACTGGACGCCGTTCGCCTCTTCCACATTGCCTCCACTGATTGAGAATACAAACTTTGGCGGACCGGGTTTTGGAGCTGCTTACCAGCGCGCGGCACAAGCTCGATTTGGATTGAAATACAATGCGGGCGGCATTCGCTCGTGGAAGTTTGCGCCGGAGTTTGCGCTGGTCGTGCCGGCCTTTGGTAATCTGCCGGCGAACGTAGCGGACCAACTTGGCTTCGCCGAGCGTCAAGGCGCTGATTCGCAACGTCCCGCAATCGAAGGCAGGTTTGTGACTGAGTTTAAGTTTGACCGTGCGCAGGGAGTCGCGCCCGCAGAGTTCATTGTCAGCTTCGAGCATGGGCGGCGCAGGGCTATCGTGACGGCAGCGAGCGTGCCCGCAGCCTTCAGAGCAGCCTTTCCTGGCGGCGTCGACGTTGACAGCAACAGCGACGGGTATAGCGTCGAGATACAACTGCCCACACGCTTTGTCACCATCATGAGCAAGTACTATGGCGGCTCCGATCTTCGGTTCTTTGCCGCGGGCCAGTTGCTGTCAAACTTCAACGACACCGCGGGACTGACATCAACCGCCACGACAACTTCAATTGATGGGGCTTCAACCGTGGTCTTCGGGTTGCGGAGCGGGATCCCGACTGTCGCGCCGCAACGGCCGGTTCGGGCTGC
>DATGVD010000020.1:0-10026 GCA_035300785.1 Pyrinomonadaceae bacterium
AAACCAGTTTTATTTGGCCTGTTGATTGTGATTTCAAGTGTTGCTTGTGAGTGCGCCTTTCTATCGAACGTTTCGCAACATCGTGGAGCAGCGATTGAAAGGCAGCAGGTTCAAAACAAAATCTTCGAAGTTCGGGTCACCTCTTATGAGGAGAAAGGAGCTGCCGTAAACGGAGCGTATTACGTATTTGAGTCTGCGACGCTTGAATCGAATGACTGGCATGAAATCGTGACCTTCCGCCATGATGACCGGCCCAAAGTACCGGTCGATCAGGTCAGATTTGTAAATGACCAGATCGCTTATCTCTTCATGGGGTGGGTTTATGCTGTAACCACCGATGGCGGTATTACTTGGTCGGTTTGGGACGCCAAGAGGGACTTGTCCGATTGGCAATGCTGCAACTACGGACTTATCCGAGGCGTGAACCTCGCAGACAGCGGTCGCGGAACAATGCGATTGAATCCCCTTCAAGATCGGCGTGGTGAAGTCCTGGAACTTCGCACTGACGATTACGGCAAGCATTGGCGGGCGGAGTGAGCTGTAACTACGACTGCGGAGCTAGCTTTTCCGTGCGGTTAAACCGCAGAAACCCACGATGGTTCCGATAGGCGGCACTGATAATCTTAAGAAACTCCTGAAACAGACATCCTCCGCTTGCAAACTGCTGTACAGAAACTCATAAGTACGATCGCTAGTCATGAAGAACCGAAACCGGGGGAACTCAGAACTGGCAGAACTGGGGTCAGGCTTGCGATTTTGCGATTCTGGCACGGCAGATCTGCGCACAAACATTAATAAGCTGGCATGTGAAATCATTCAGCAATGTCGGAGCGGCAAGTGAGTGGGAATTGCAAGATCGCAAGCCTGACCCCGGATTGTTTTTACTTGAGAAGTTTGGCACCTGATCGAGGCCAGGCTTGAGAGTTCACAAAGCGAGAACCCGTTCATAAAACTCAATGTACTGCGGAATGACCAGGTCGGTACTGTAACGCAAGGTAGCTGACGCGCGCGCACGCTTGCCCATCGCGCGGCGCAGCTCTACGTCAGTCAACAGGCGGATTGCGTCGGCCGCCATCTTATCGACGTCGCCCACTGCGCTGAGAAATCCTGTGTCGCCATCGTCAACGACTTCCGGCAGACCGCCCACGCGCGAAGCAATCACCGGTACCTGACAGGACATGGCTTCGAGCGCCGCGAGGCCGAACGACTCCTGTTCCGACGGCAGCAACAAGATGTCCGCGGCGCAGAGATAATCAACGATGCGCGGCTGCTTGCCCACAAACACGCAACGGTCAAAGACGTCCAGACACTTCGCGCGATGAATCGCGTTGGTGCGCTCGCTGCCGTCGCCGACCATCACCAGCCGCGCGTCCGTGCGCTTCAGCACTCGCGCAAGGATCTCGACGCAATCGACCGGTCGCTTCACCGGGCGGAAGTTGGAAACGTGAACCATGATGGGCGCATCGTCAGGCGACAGAGTCTGACGAAGTTCACAGTCAATTTTTGGTTTGTACTCCGACGGGCAAACAAAATTCGGGATCACCTCAATCCGATCGAACTGGAAGGCTTCGATCGTTGCTTCCTTCAGATAATTCGAGATCGCCGTGACGCCGTCTGATTGTTCCAGGCCATAGCGGGTAATCGGGAGATAGGATCGATCCGCGCCCACCAAAGTGATGTCCGTGCCATGCAGCGTCGTGATTACCGGCAGCCGCCGTTGCGGTTTCAAAGATTCCCTCGCCAGTATCGCACTGATCGAATGCGGAATGGCGTAATGCACGTGGAGCAAATCGAGATTCTCAGTCTCGGCCACGGTCGCCATCTTGGTCGCCAATGCCAAAGTGTAGGGCTGATGTTCGAACAGCGGGTAGGACATCATCTCGACTTCGTGAAAATGGACGCGCTCGTTCAGCTCAGTCAGACGCGTCGGCAAAGACGAGGAGATAAAGTGCACCGTGTGCCCGCGCTCTGCGAGTTCTTTGCCCAGCTCAGAACCGACGATCCCGCTGCCGCCGTAGGTTGGATAGACTGTGATGCCGATGTTCATTTATCAGTGAGCAGTATGCAGTGAGCGGTGAGCAGTCAGCAAGAAGCGGCCGGCGAGTATCCTGGGCGAGCTCGTCTTACTGCTCACAGCTCACTGTTCACTGCTTACTCGATAAAAAGAGGGGAGGCAGCCGACCCTCGCAATCGTCTGCCTCCGTCTCGACTTGTCTCACCTTTGAGAAAAGGGGGGCCAAGTGAGGCCCGCGAGTATATTCCGCACGCGCGTTTGCCGCAAGCATTTTTGCCATCTGGTCGCGGGTCAGTTCAGAGTTCAAGCTTTAGCTTGCGCTGTAATCAGCAACCTGAAGGTTGAACTCTGAACCCGGCACACCTCAGCGGTTAGAGTTGCAGCCTCTGAGGGGTTATAATGATGCGGCAACCTTAAAGAAAGATCGCGCTGGTTCGATAAGCCGAAGCGCACCAACGAGCAATGCCAAAGATTAGTGACATCCAGGAAACTCCAAACCCTAATGCCGTGAAGTTCATTCTACGCGAGCCGGTAACCAACGGCGTCGCCCGTCAGTTCGGCTCAGTCGATCAGGCACAATCTGATCCCCTGGCAAAATCGATCTTCGATGTCGGCAGTGTCGTGTCCGTCTTTTACATGGACAACATGATTACGGCGGAGAAGGAAGACTCGGCCGACTGGGACGAGCTTTTGCCGGTGCTGGCCGTGCCGATTCGCGCGGCTGATTCAGTCACCTCGGTCTCGTCAGCAGCCGCAGTGGGCGGCGCGGTTGCCGCGGTAACCAGCGACGACCCGCGTTTGCTCAGGATCAATGAAATACTCGACGAAAAAGTACGACCGGCATTGGCAGGCGATGGCGGCTATCTGGAGATTATCGGCTTGAAAGACCACACGCTCAGCATTCGCTACCAGGGCGCCTGCGGCAGTTGCCCAAGTTCGCTGAGCGGCACGCTGATGTCCATCGAAGGGATGCTGAAGCAGGAAGTCGATCCCGAGCTTGAAGTCGTCGCGGTTTGATGTCAGAACCGGGAGCGGATCGGGGTCCCCGCGCGGGCAGCCCGCGTGGGGTGGTGGATGCGATCGGGTTATACAATCGAGGTGAATTCATGATCCCGTTGCTACCGTCGGGGCTCTAACACATTCTGGAACTCCCTGCCTTTTAGAGCGTTTCTGAATCCAGCAGTTCATCAGTCTCCGGAGGTTTCGAATGAAACGCCCTTCCCTTCCCTTTCCGGCAGCCCTCTGCCTGCTAGCCATTCCGTACATTATCCAGGCTCAACCAGCTACCAGGACGCTGGCCAATGAACAGCCTACTGTCGCTCCAGCCAAGAACGGGGCCGCCGATAGCAAAGCAGCCAGGGATGCCGAGGCAGCGAGAGTCTTGCGCGAACGGCGGGCCAATGCTCAATCGTTATTGATTTCGCTGGCCGCCGACGCAGGAAGTTACGGCGATCTGAAATTGCGCGCGCGCACTCTGGCGCGGATCGCCGATGTTCTTTGGGACGCCGATCCGGAACGAGCCCGCACTCTGTTCCGCAAAGCCTGGGACGCGGCTGAGATTGTGGATCAGGAAGGCCTACGCAAAATGCAGGAAGATATCAAACAGCAACAAGCCAAAACCGGAAACTCCGCGGTACAGGGACCGCCAAACGTGCGCGGCGAAGTGCTGCGACTCGCCGCGCGACGCGATCGCGCCCTGGGCGAAGAGTTGTTGGCAAAACTCAAGATAGAAAAGGATCGGGAAACCACTGAAGCGGCCGACAGATCCAGGTCCAATCCCTCTGACACGCCCGAAGGACTTAGTCAGCGGTTGAGTTTGGCGCGTCAACTGCTCGCGACTGATGTTGAGCGCGCGCTGCAATTTGCCGATCCGGCTCTGGGCTTTATTGGGATGGAGGGAATTGATTTTCTTTCTTACCTGCGCGAGAAGGATGCGGTGGCCGCAGATCGGCGATACCTCGCGATGCTCGCAATTGCCGCTAACCGTTTACAGTCGGATGCCAATACGGTTTCTCTGCTTTCTTCCTATCTCTTCACGCCTCACGTATTTGTAACGTTCAATGGCGGCGGAGCTTCGACGATGTCGACCTCAAGCGGCGGCGCGCCGGTTGAAGTCACGCCGGAATTACGCCTGGCATTTTTTCGCATGGCGGCCGGAATCTTGCTGCGACCGCAGGCGCCTCCGGGACAGGATCAAACTTCGTCCGGCCTTCAGGGTAAATATCTAATGATCAAACGCCTGCTGCCCCTATTCGAACAGTACGCGCCAAGGGATATGACCGATGCCATGCGCGCCGAGATGGACGCGCTGGGCACCACCGTCCCCGAAGATATGCGTCAGCGTGATGACGACACGGTGCGAGAAGGGATCCGCCCGCCACTGTCAGGCGGGGATCGAGAGAAGGCCCTGCTCGATCGAATCGATCATGCGAAGACATCAGATGAACGCGACGCGCTTTACCTTCAGTTGGCCCAACTGTTCGCCCAGAATGGCGAGTTGCGCGCCCGCGATTATGTAGACAAGATTGAAAACAGCGAACTACGCAACCAGGTGCGGCCGTTCATCGATGCGACAATGACGATCCGCGCTCTGGACAAGAAAGACGTCGACCGGGTTCTTGAGTTGGTTCGCATCGGTGAGCTAACCCACCTGCAGAAGGCCTGGGCATTGGCGGCGGCCGGTAAGTTGTTGGCAAAGACCGACCACGAGAAATCATTGACGGTGATTGAGGAAGCGGCCGCAGAAGCTCGGCGCATTGATGGTTCTGATCCCGACCGCCCGCGTGCGCTGATGTCCGTGGCGAACGCTCTGCTGGTTAGCGAACGGGGCAAGAGTTGGGATGCTACTTACGACGCCATCAAGGCTGCCAACTCAGCCGAGGGCTTTACGGGCGAGGACGGCGCGGTCCGGACCAGTTTGAATACCAAATCCATGACTTCCATGCGCGCTTCTTCGGCGCAGGAATTCGATGTGACAGGAATTTTCGGTGAACTCGCAAAAGAAGATTACAATCGAACGGTCGATCTGGCACGCGGATTTGATCGTGAGGCGCCGCGCGCCAGCGCCATAATCGCAATTGCGCGCGCGGTGCTGGAAGAGAAGAAGAAATAGCATCTTCGATTAACATTTCAGCACTCGTTATCGGTTCTGGAGGTTGATATGAGCCGTCGCACTCTCTTGATTCTAGTTCTTCTTCTGGCGGCTTCTGGAACGACCGTCGCGCAAACAAAAGAGCAAGCCAGCTCCGCCGCAAAAAATTCTGCGGATAAAAACAAAGCCGCCAAAGACCTCGAAGCAGAACGAATCTTAAGCGAGCGACGCGAACACGCGCGCTCGCTGCTGGTTTCTTTGGCCGCCGATGCACGAAACTTTTCTGATTCGACTTTGCGAGCGCGGACGCAGGCGCGCATCGCCGATGCGCTTTGGAACGTCGATTCGGAGCGGGCCCGCACCTTCTTTCGCAACGCGTGGGACGCGGCTGAGGTCGCCGACCAGGAAGGACAATCGCGTCTTCAGGAAGAAATTCGCCAGGCGAAAGCCAAGACCGGCGGAGGTTATGCCGTGGCGACGCCTCCTGATGTGAGGCGAGAAGTTCTGCGGCTTGCGGCGAAGCATGACCGCGCACTCGGCGAAGAGTTTTTAGAAAAGTTCAAGCAGCAGAAAGAGCAGGAAGCGACCGACGCGAAGAACCGATCGAATCCGTTCCGTGCGGACGAGTCGGTTGCGCAGAGGCTCGGTCTCGCGCGGCAATTACTCGAGGCCGGTGACAAAGAGCGCGCGTTGCAGTTCGCTGATCCCGTCCTCAACGCAATCAACATGGAGACGATCGATTTTCTTTCTGATCTGCGCGACAAGGATGCGAATGCGGCCGATCAACGTTATGCGGCGATGTTGGCAAACGCGGCGGCGAATCCGCAATCGGATGCCAACACTGTGTCGATGCTTTCGTCCTACGTTTTCACGCCGCATCTCTATATTACCTTCAGCGGCCCGGGCGGGGCCGGCACGTCACAAATGAATGAGCGCACCCCTGCTTTGGACGTTCCTGCGTTGCGTGAAGCTTTTATTCACGCGGCAGCCGGCGTTTTGTTGCGCCCGCTCGCGCCGCCGGGACAGGACACGAGTACGTCTGGCCCGGATGGACAATACCTGGTCATCAAGCGACTGATGCCGTTGTTCGAACAATTTGGGACACCGGAAATCGTCGCGGCACTGCGAGAGCAACTCGAGGTGCTGAGTTCGATGGTGCGCGAGGGCACGCGCCAGCGCGACGACGATCCGGTGCGCAAGGGAATTAGGCCTGATCAACCGGCGGCGGATCGAGAGCAGGCGCTGCTGGATCAAATCGATCACGCCAGGACTTCCGCAGAGCAGGACCGGCTTTATGTGCAACTCGCGTTCTATCTGGCGGGCAAGGGCAACCTGCGCGCCCGCGACTACGTTAGTAAGGTCGAGAACAGCGAGATGCGCAACACCGCGCGCGCCTTCGTGGACGGGTCGCTGGCTACGCGTGCCGTGGACAAGAAGGACACTGCTCGAGCATTGGAGATGGTTCGCACCGGAGAGTTGACGCATATCCAGAAAGCCTGGGTACTGACACAAACCGCGAAACTCATTCTCAAATCAGATCGCGACAAAGCATCGAACCTGATCGAAGACGCCGCGGCCGAGGCGCGGCGTATCGATGGCTCGGACGCGGATCGGCCGCGCGCTTTCCTGGCGGTGACTAACGCTGTGCTGGTGGTGAATCCCACGATGGTTTGGGATGTGATGAGCGAGACTATCAAGGCCGCGAACTCCGCTGAGAATTTTACGGGCGAAGACGGCGAACTTACATTTACTTTTGCCACCAGGGGGTCGTCTTCAGTCCACCAAATGGGCGTGGCGGACTTTGATGTGGTCGGAATTTTTCAGACTCTCGCTAAAGAGGATTACGAGAAAGCAGTTGACCTGGCGCGTGGCCTTCAACGAGATGCGCCGCGGGCCAGCGCCGTGATTGCGATTGCGCGTACGGTTTTGGAAGAAAAGAAGAAGTGATTCTCTGAGCGCGCTGGATGTTCATGCGGATTGTCTATGAATAGATGTTCATCGGCCGCGTCAACAGGGCGACCGGGTCTTCTATGTTCAGGGCTTCGCGCACATAGAAAGCTTCGCCGGCGCCGACACCAATCAGCGATCCGTAATACCTCGTGCTGTCGTCAAGCTGCTGCAGAAAGTTCTGCTCACTTATGCGCGTAGTCGGCTCCGGCGACTCGGCGCGATAAAACTGCGAGGCATACGCGCGAATCGCCTTCATCTTTCCTTCCGCGAAATCTGACACATCGACGATGAATGACGGCACGACCAGACGCGAATAGACCGTGTGGGCAACCGCCGGCATCTTGATCGCGTCCAGCCCGGCTTGCTCATCATAGCGGCGAATCGTTGCCAGCCGCGCGGCTTCCCGCACAATGCGCGCGGTGGCGGCATGATCGGGATGGGGATCGTCCCAGTGCGAAGTGAAGACAACTCTGGGCCGGTATTTTCGGAGCGCGCGCACCACAACCTGCCGTGTTTCTTCGCTGAGGGCGAGGTGGCCGTCGGGTTGTTCAAGATTCACGCGTGCGTCCAAGCCCATCACGCGCGCTGCCTCCAGCGATTCCTGTGCGCGAATTTCAGGCGTGCCGCGCGTGCCCATTTCGCCACGCGTCATGTCTGCCACGCCCACGCGATGGCCCAGGGATTTCAATTTCAAAAGAGTCCCGGCCATCGTCAACTCAGCATCGTCAGGATGCGAGAAGATGGCGAGTACGTCGAGTTGAGTTTCCGTTGCCATTAGCGAGCGGGGATCTGCGTGCTGCTCTCTGTTTACTGCTCACTGCTTACTGCTCACCTGGTCTATCTGGATCGTGCCGTCGCCGACGGTAAGCGTCAGGGTCCCGCCCCCATTGCCCGCGCGCGCGCGCACAGATTGCGCGGTAATGCTGTTGCGTTCCAGCGGCTCGAGATTGGGATACCCGTTCTTGACCTCGCCCGTTCTCAGCACCGCAGCGTGGATGTCGCCGCTGAAACCTGGCATCAATCCGATGTTTAGTTTGCCACTCGCTACCTTAATGTCGGCGCCGAGCCCGTGCCAGCTCAAGGCAGGAACGGTGAGATCGACTGTGCCACTCTGCACAATCACTGAAACCAGGCCGCCGGTCAGCGACAGGGTCGCGTCGGTCTGCACCGCGTTCAGCCGAATCGCGCCTTCGACGCCGGTCAGCCTGGTTGGGCCGACGCCCGCATTGATCTCTAAATCAGTCTGAGCGGGAACCTTGATGTGATAATCAATCTTCCACGGCAGACCGATCAAAGACCTGGGAAAGTCCTTGGCCATGCGTTTCATGAAAGTGCGATCGTGCGTACCGGTCGTGATAACGCGAAGGTGGTTGGCATCTTCATCGATGACAAAGTTGTTGAGCGTCGCCAGCCGGCTGAGATCCGCTTCGGTCGGGGCTTGCAGCTCGATTTCCGCGCTGATCTCTACTTCATTTCGTTGCCAGCCTTCGATTGTAACTGAGCCGTTGGGCGCCCCCGTGACCGTGACCGTGCCGGCGTAGAAAAAGCGCCGGCTTTCGTGCCGCGTGATGGTGCGGGTCAGGAGCGGCCCGGCAGGGATGACCGGCTTCTTGTTTTTTTGCGCTGCGACTGGCCGGCCAGAAGCGAAGGCAAAGACAAGCAACAGAGTTGCAGTAAGAACAAAGATTGCACTCTTCGCTGGTTCCACTTATTGGATTGTGCGGGAGATCGAAAGAGTTTGTCTAGCGACGGACGAATTTAACGTCGCCCTGATAAGTCGTAACCGTGACCGAAGCCCGGCCGTCACCAACATCGCCGATGATTCGGCGGCCCTCACCCATCAGTTTCATGCCGTCGTTCCAAAATCTACCCAGAGAAATTTTTTTGGCGGGCGCGGTTGCCACCAAATGAAATCCGCAATTGGCGGGAAGCTGCAGAGTGATATTTCCCTGCCCCGACTTGAATTCATAGGTGCCGCCCGAAGCAAATTCTCCGTCGAAGAAAATATCGCCGGTCGTGTTCGAGGCAAAAACGCGGGCCGCGTTAATTCCCGACAGCGTGACGTCGCCTGAGGTCGAGATGTGCGCCCGCACGAGGTCGCCCTGAATGTTGCTGACGTTAATCTGCCCGCGCCGCGTTTCCAGATCCACTGAGGTGCGCGCCGGCACCTGAATCTTGAAGTTCATGTCACCCACGTCGCCGCGGCCGCGGTTGTCGCCGACGATGTCGATTACCAGGCCCGCGTCGGTCTGGCGCGGATTGAAATGCGCCACCGGAGACTCCATAGTCGCGGTGATGCGAATCTCGTCCTTCGGCCACGTTTCGACAGTGATTGTGCCGGAAAGGTTCCTTAACTCCAGACGGACATTCTTGCCCGCCGGAAAGTTACGCGAGACTTTCTGCTGCGCGAACGCAGTGGTGACTGAAACGGCGATCAGGAAAGCAAAAAGCGCTGCGAGATTACCGGTTCTGGTTCTGGCGGTGGGCGGATAGATGTTCATCGGTATCGGGTCGTCACCACGAGGCGCTCAACTCCACGCCGCGGATTACAAATCGGCAAATTCCTTCAGCAACTCCACCTTGTCGTTCAACGCGGCGTTCAATATATCTTCCGAAACCCCGTCGTGCGGGTTCTGGTCCAACTGACGCATGGAATCGTTGACTGCAGCATCGATCACTCCCATGTTGCGATCGAAGGTTTCGCGCATCTGCGAACTCCAACGCGCCTTGTTCTGCTCGACGCGTTGGTTCCAGTACGCAATAACCTGCTGTTGTTGGCGATAGCGCTCCTCAATTGACGAACCGATTGTCACCGTCGGCGTTCCCTGCACGCTCCTGTTCTGGAAGCGACGGACGCCAAAAACGGTTCCCAGCGCCACCACCATTACCAGCACCGCCGCTGAAGCCGCCAGCCGTGGAAACGACAGTTGCCAGCTCTGGTTCATCAAGCGCGACCACCAGCCGGCATTAA
>DATGVD010000021.1:0-6174 GCA_035300785.1 Pyrinomonadaceae bacterium
CCGGTTTCCTGCGCGGCCGCACTGGCGGTCATCAAAGTGATCGAAGACGACGATCTCAGGAAGAACTCCGCGGTTGTGGGCGGTTACTTCCGCCAGCGCCTGGAAGAATTGAAGGGCAAGTATCCGGTGATTGGCGACGTGCGCGGCATGGGATTGATGCAGGCTATGGAGCTGGTGAAAGATCGCGAAACCAAAGAACCCGATCCGCAATCAGTCGCGCGAGTCTTTGAAGAAACCAAGAAGCGCCGCGTGCTGGTGGGCAAAGGCGGCCTGTACGGCAACGTCATCCGCACCGGCATGATGCTGAACTCAACGAAGGATCATGTCGATGAGTTGATCGAGGCACTCGACGCTAGCTTCGCGGCGGCGGCATAATGGCGCAGACTCCGAAGATAACTATTTGTAAGGCAATTGTTGTCGGGCAGTTGGTGGTCAATCTACCCGCCGTGGGCATTATGATCGCCGCTCTCTTCCTTGGCTCTCTTGTCGGGTTGTGGCCCTTCTCTTTGCTTGGCGGTGCATTAGCCGGCTGGGTCTGGTGGTCATTTACGGTTTCACGTTGGAGAGACTGGGCACTCGACCGCGGAATCGATCCCGAGCGACTTCAGAAGTTCGCTTTCCGTACCGGCTTGACGTGGCCGAAGGGATCACTTTTCGAGCGAACTGAGTTTCGGCGGAGGAAATGAATTCCGGCATGGCAAGTTAACCGAATGAAAACCCTAATCCGAAACGGCCACGTCATCACAGCCACCGACAACTACCACGCCGACATTCTGATCGAAGGCGAAGTCGTTTCCGTCATCGGTGCAAGGCTCGACATGGAAGCTGACGTGACCATCGACGCGGGCGGCAAACTGGTGATTCCCGGCGGCATCGATCCGCACACACACATGGAATTGCCGTTCGGCGGCACCACGGCAGCGGACGATTTTCGCACCGGCACGATCGCGGCCGCGCACGGCGGGACGACGACGATCATCGATTTCGCTGTGCAATACAAAGGCGAATCGCTGATTCAGGGCGTCGACAACTGGCACCAGAAGGCCGAAAGCAAGTGCGCAATCGATTACGGCTTCCATCTGATCACGACCGAACTCGAAGATCGCCAGATCGAAGAGATGTACACCGTGATGGACGAAGGCGTGACCAGCTTCAAGATGTTCATGGCTTATCCCGGGGTTTTCCTCGTCGATGACGCGACGATCTTTCGCGCGATGTCCGCGGCGGGCTCGCGCGGCGGCCTGATTTGCATGCACGCCGAAAACGGCATCGTCATCAACGAAATCATCAAACACGCCCTGGCCCAGGGTCACACCGCTCCCAAGTATCACGCGCTGACGCGCCCGACGATTGCCGAAGCCGAAGGCGTGCATCGGGCGATCGCGATCGCCGAAATGGCTGAGTCGCCGGTCTATATCGTTCACCTTTCCTGCGCCGACGCGCTCAATCAGGTGCGCCAGGCGCGCGATCGCGGCATTCCGGCCTTCGCGGAAACCTGTCCGCAATATCTTTTCCTTTCGATCGATGACTATGGCGAAGACTTTAACGGCGCGAAGTACGTGATGACGCCGCCGCTGCGCGAGAAAGCTAATCAGGCCGAGTTGTGGAAAGGTTTGAAGATGGACGATCTGCAAGTTATCTCAACCGATCACTGCCCGTTCTGCATGAAAGAGCAGAAAGAGCTGGGCCGCGACGACTTCACGAAAATCCCCAACGGCGCGCCCGGCGTCGAGCATCGCGTCTCGCTGATCTACAACGGCGTGGTCGAGAATCACATTTCACTTAACCGATTCGTCGAACTGACGTCGACGGCGGCCGCGAAAATGTTTGGCCTGTTTCCGAAGAAAGGCACGATCGCGGTCGGCTCAGACGCGGACATCGTAATCTTCGATGCTAATAAAGATCAGACACTCTCAGTTAACACCCATCACATGAATGTCGATTACAGCGCTTATGAAGGCAAGACCATCAAGGGCGCCGTCGACACCGTCCTGTCGCGCGGCAGCGTGGTGATTCAGAACGGCGAGTTCAAGGGCAAGAGCGGCAATGGCAAGTTTTTGAAACGCGGCGAATGCGTCGCGATATAGGTCGATAACGATGATGGAGTCAGTCCCGGGAGCGGACCGAGGTCCCCAAGCGGGCAGCCCGCTTGGGGTGGTGGATGCGACCGGGTCTCAACCCACGCGACGGTCGCGATCGCCAGGACGTTAACCCGGTCGCTACCGCTCCCGGTACTGATGACCTCATAAAAACTCGATCCACGAAATCGACACCGCACGAACAGACCGACCGTCTCATCGCGATGATCCCTGACCCTAATCAAACGCCTCACCAATCAAGACAAAAATGTGCCAACTGCGGATTAGTCAACACCGGTGCTGACGAGTTGTGCCGGCGCTGCGGAAGTCCACTAACGGGCGAAGGTCCGATAGAACAGTCACCCGTTCAGAAGACGGTGGAAGAAACGAATCCGCCGAAGCGTGGCTTCCTCAAGCGGCTAACGTGGATAGTCGGGGCTACGTTACTCGCTTTGCTAATCTGCTACGCTTCGCTTTTGATTAGTTCCGACGGCCTGCAACCGGATCAGCGCGAAAAAGTTCAGAATGCAATCGCAGTGCTGGAAAAGCAGGGCTTCAATCGTGAAGCTTTCATCCTCAAACACCTGTCGGTTTTCCGCAGCACGGACAACTGGTGGAACAGATACGTTGGCCATCGCGACGCTTACGCCGCCACTAACTTTCCGTTCGAGGTAGTTACGCTCTACCCGGAATTCTTTGACGTTCCGGTTGACGATAAAGAGCGCGCCGCCGTGCTGCTCCATGAGGCTTGTCATCTAATGGGCGCTGGCGAGGATGCCGCGCTTGAATCCACCTGGCGCAGCAAGCAACGCCTGGGATGGACGGCAGACCGGTACCACCAGACGAGGGTTTGGGATGCGACTGAGAAGTTAACCAGAGCGAGCTTTCCATACATGTTCCAGTGCGGAGCCGACGGACAGTCCGATTGTTTCTGATGAGCAAAGTTCAGAGTTCAACCTTCAGGTTGCTATTTCGGACGAGCAAGCTCAAAGTTGAACTCTGAACAAGTCGAGCATGCCGAACGCTTCCCTGATCTCTCAAATATCTGCTTTTGGAGATTTGCCGGAACCCTCCGGAAGTAGACAGGAGCGCCTTTCGGCGGCAAACTGTCGGCGAGAGTTGGACTCGAAAGAATCGACTCATGAAACCAATGAAGAGAGCATTCCTTTTGATCTTGTGCGTCGTGACATCCGGCTTATCAACCGCGGCTCAGGATCCGGTCCGTACTCCGCCCAAACCACCGGCGAAACACGAGATCGTCACCGCCGCCCAGGCGAATGGAGTCTATCGCTATTACCAAAGCGAATTTCGCATCCTCGCGCTCGGCCATAACAAGTTGAAGGTCCAGTTCGACGGCATCTATATGACGGTGTCCAGGAGCCCTAATATGGGCTATGCGTCGGGCGAGGCAACCATCGCCGGCAACGTCGCCACGTTTGTTCCGGCTGACACGCAGGGCTGCAAGATCACTATGACGTTCCTGCCCGGCAAATTGAAAGTCACCCAGGACGGATCAGACGCCGATTGCGGCTTTGGCCATAACGTGTACGCGACCGGCACATATCGCAAGATTAGATCCGGCAAACCTAAGTTCGAGTCACCACCTTAAAGAATCTGGGGGTGTTACCAATGAAGAGAGCACTTCTCTTTCTATCGTTCTTATTCACGTCCGGTCTCGTAGTCAGCGCCCAGGAGTTGCGGACCATTACCCCGCTGGGCCCGCAGCCAATTACGCAAATTATCACCGCTGATCAAGTGAGTGGCGTCTACCGCGACGGCACCAGCGAGTTACGCCTTCTCGCTCTGGACCCCAATAAAATCAAGATCGAATTCAAGAGTGATTGGACGATCGCCGGCTATTATGCAAACGATGGCTATCATCCAAACACTGGAGACGCTGTCGGCGAAGCTATCATCGAAGGCAACGTGGCCAGATTCATTTCCGGAGACTCAAAGAAGTGCAAGATCACGTTGACGTTCCTGACGAACAGAATCGAAGTGACGCAGGAAGGCTCCGCTGCTGATTGCGGATACAGGCGCAACCTGGTCGCCACCGGCACCTATCGCCGAATCAAAGGCGGCCACGCCAGACTCGTTCGCTTGCGCTAATAAGAGTTTTGTCTCCCTTCTCCCTTTGGGAGAAGGCTGGGGATGAGGGGATGAAGTCTGACCGCGCTGACAAGCCCTCACCCTAACCCTCTCCCAGAGGGAGAAGGAAGAATGCGCGTATTCTTGATCTCACAGAACACTTGTAGCTCCCTACGGTTTGTCTTACTATGCGCCTGCTCGACGCCTTCGAAACGCGTACTTCGGAAAGGTTACACCCCAAATGATTTCAGCCGTCCTGCTTTGCTTCGCACTATTGTCTTTCGGACAGAGCCCTGATGGACAGGGACGCCGGCAACAAGGGCAGGGACAACCACCATCGGGCCAACAGCCGACGACGACCACACAGACTACCAGCGCGCCAACGGGTGGTCAGACAGGTCAGGCGAGGCCGCCGCAGGAAAGGCCGTCGCCGGTCCCGGAAGAGGTTCCAGTCATCACGCATCACGAGATCACGGTTGGCGGCAAGACGCTCAAGTACACCGCGACCGTAGGCATGATGCCAATCAAGAATCGCGACGGCGAAACCGAAGCGCGCATATTTTTCATGGCTTACACGCTGGATGACAGCGGCAGTCGCGGGAGCCGTCCGTTGACGTTCTCGTTCAATGGCGGACCGGGATCGGCTTCGGTCTGGTTGCATCTGGGCGCGATCGGGCCGCGGCGGGTGCCAATGAATCCCGACGGCACCATGCCGGCGCCGCCTTACGCCCTGGTCGACAATCAACAGACCTGGCTTGATCAGACCGACCTGGTATTCATCGATCCGGTCGGCACCGGTTACAGTCGCGCGGCCCGGCCGGAACTCGCGTCAAAGTTCTTTGGCTTGCAGGGCGACATCGAATCAGTGGGCGAGTTCATCCGCATGTATCTGACGCGTTACGAGCGCTGGACGTCGCCGCTGTTTCTGGCCGGCGAAAGTTACGGCACCACCCGCGCTTCGGCGCTGTCGGGATACCTGATCGGCCGGGGAATTGCTCTCAACGGCATCGTGCTTATTTCCACGATCATGAATTTCGAGACGACCGACTTTGCCTCGGGGAATGATCTGCCGTATGTGATGTTTCTGCCGTCATACGCCGCCACGGCCTGGTATCACAAGAAACTGCCTCCTGATCTCCAGAAGAAATCCGTGCCACAGGTGGTTTCGGAAGCTGAGAAATGGGCCGCTACGGATTACACCCTGGCGCTGGAGAGAGGCGACCGTCTAACTTCGCCGGAACGACAGGAAACGATCGCCAAGTTGTCCCGCTACACCGGGCTGTCTTCACAGTTCATCGACAACGCGAACCTGCGCGTGTCGTTGAACTTCTTCCGCAAAGAATTACTGCGTGACGAAAGGCGCTCAATTGGCCGTCTCGACGCGCGCTTCAAAGGCTACGACTCAAGCAACGTCACCGCCGGTCCCGACTTTGACGCGAGCGAAGCGGCGATCCGTCCGCCGTATACTTCGACCTTCAACAACTACGTGCGTTCGGAACTCGGTTACAAGACCGACGTTGAGTACTACATTCTCGGCGGCGGCATCACCAGCCCGTGGAACTGGAACACGAACAACGGCTATGTGGACACCAGCGTCGCCTTGCGCACGGCGCTGGCGCAGAATCCGTATCTCAAGGTTTTCGTGGCGATGGGCTACTACGACATGGCCACGCCTTACTTCGCAGTGCAGTACACGCTGCATCACATCAGCATCGATCCGGTTCTACTAAGGAATTTCTCAACGGGTTATTACGAAGCCGGACACATGATGTACATCGACGAGAAACAATTGGGCCGGCTGCGCAGCGATGTCGGAAAGTTCATCGATGAGTCGCAGCGAAGATAACGATTCAAATCATGCAGACCGATTCATTTGAAGATTTCCGGAAACAATGCGAACGCAACCTGCGCCGTAGCGTTGCCGAGCGTATGCGCTATGGTTTCAATTATGTCTATAAGCCAGTATTGGATGACGCTGAATGGCGCGCATTCGATTCTATGGAAGACT
>DATGVD010000022.1:0-6930 GCA_035300785.1 Pyrinomonadaceae bacterium
TACACCTTTCATAAATATTGGATAGAGGTGAAGCCAGAGGCCATCCAGGAATATGTCGATTTCAGCAACAAGTACAACGTGCCCGTCTGGATGGGCGAGTCTGGCGAAAATAAGGATGAATGGGTCGCCTCCTTCAGGACGTTGCTTGAACACAACGGGATAGGTTGGTGCTTCTGGCCTTACAAGAAACTGGACGCTACCTCCTGCATCGCCTCGATAAAGAAGCCGGCGGAGTGGGACGCGATCATTTCTTTTGCCAATCACCCGCGCACGACCTTTGAGGAAGTGAGAAACAATCGTCCCCCAAAAGAGAAGGTTGAGAAAGCGCTGTCCGCCTACCTGGAGCAGATAAAGTTCAGAAATTGTGAAATTAACGAAGGCTATCTCAAGGCACTGGGGTTGAAGTGAAGTGTCTCAAAAAATATCCTGGCGCCTGAACCGATCTGAGCAGCCTTGCCCAAAAGTCGATCCGCTCTGGAACTAGCCGGTAAGTACTGGGAACGCGGGCGCCCTCGCCCGCTATGAGCGCGAAGCGCGAAATGGGTACAGCGCCAAGAGGTTTGAGATTGAGCGTGCTGCGTACGCTGTGCGGGCGAGGGCGCCCGCGCTCCCAGTATTAGCTTGTTTCTTCGTGCCACTCCACTTTTTGGGCAAGGCCTATCTGAGCCACGCTTGCTCGGGTAAGCGACCGGGAGTAGTCTCCCTTCCCATGAACACTCGCCGCCAGTTCCTGATCCGTGCGCCGCTCGGCGTGCTAGTCGTGGCCGCCGCCTGTCGCAAACAAGCGCCGCCGGCTAATTCGCAATCGGCCCAAACCGCGCCGGGCGCACCGCCAACATTCGGCACCGGCGTCGGGTCCGGTCCGGTTGTGTCGCCCGAGACTTTTGCCGAAGCCGAGAAGCTAATGCAGGTCACGATGACGCCGGCCGAGCGGCAACAGGCCGCGGACTCCTGGCGGCAATCGCTGGCGCCATACCTTGAGCGGCGTACCGGCCCACGCAAAGTAGCGATATCCCAAACCGACTCGCCGGCCACTCTCTGGAATCCGATGATCCCCGGAATCACGGCGTCACCCTCGCGCGATCAGTTTGTGCGATCGAAGGCCGACGGCACTCCGCTGCCGTCAGCGGACGACGCCATCGCGTTCGCGCCCGTAACGCAACTGTCGAGATGGATCGAGTCGCGGCAGCTCACGTCCGAACGCCTTACGAATATCTATCTCAGTCGCATCGAGCGGCTCGACGGAAAGATTCGCGCGATCATTACGGTCACGAAAGACCATGCGCTAGTGCGCGCGAAGCAGGCCGATGCCGAGATCGCCGCGGGCAAATACCGCGGTCCACTGCACGGCATTCCTTACGGGGTAAAGGATCTGCTCGATACCAAAGACATCCCAACGACCTACGGGGCTGAGCCATTCCGGAACCGCGTGCCGACGGCGGACTCGGCCGTCGTGCGCCGGCTGGATGACGCGGGCGCGGTCCTGGTAGCCAAGCTTTCGCTCGGCGCGCTCGCGCTCAACGATATCTGGTTCGGCGGCCAGACGATGAACCCATGGGTTTTAGAAGAGGGCGCGTCGGGATCGAGCGCTGGACCAGGGGCGGCGACGGCCGCGGCGCTCGTAGCATTTTCCGTCGGCAGCGAAACTGGCGGCAGCATCGTCAGCCCCGCGATGCGCTGTGGCGTGACTGGCCTGCGCCCCACCTTCGGCCGCGTGTCGCGCACCGGTGCGATGACGCTCTGCTGGTCTCTGGACAAGCTCGGTCCGATGACGCGAACGGTCGAAGACGCGATGCTGGTCCTTCAAGCCATCACCGGCCCGGATGCCGGCGACGCGTCGAGTGTGCCGAGCCGGCTCGACTTTGACGCCACCGCGCCAGTTGAAGGCTTGAAAGTCGGCTACATCGCGCAGTGGATGAAAGAGAGCCCGGCGACCGACGTAGACCGCAGCGCGTTAGAAACGATCAAGAGGCTAAAGATGGAATTGAAAGAGGTGACGCTGCCCGACTGGCCGTACAGTTCGCTGATGCCCATTCTGTTTGCCGAGGGCGCGGCATCGTTCGAGGAGCTGGCGTTGAATAATCAACTCGGCGAGCTGAAGGTGCAGGTAAAGGACGCGTGGCCCAACCTCTTCCGTCAGGCGCGATTCCTTTCTGCGGTGGACTTTGTGCAGGCCGATCGTCTGCGGCGCAAGGTGGCGCTGGAGATGGCCCGCATCTTCAGGGAAGTCGATGTGCTAATCGTGCCGTCGCTACGCGACGAGCAACTCACCATCACGAACTTCACCGGTCATCCATCGCTCACGCTCCGCGCCGGGTTCGTCGCCGTCTCGGAAGCGCGCAGTGACTGGGCCCCGGACCCGGCCGTACCGCTGCCGAAGTTCACTCCGCCGCGGCGCGTGCCGCACGGAATCACGATCCTCGGCCGGCTGTTCGACGACGGTTTGATCGGGCAAGTCGGGCTCGCGCTCGAGCGAGCATTTAGCGTGTCCAGAGAGAGGCCGGCAGGGTTCTAAACCGAAAGATGAAGCGGCGTTTGACCGTCACGCTGGATTGCCGCGCACGATACGCTTCATCCAACGCGTCGAACCACTGATAGACGGCCCCCTTGATGTCACCCGCGCGGAGCGAATCGGCCAGGACTTGAATGGTGTCGCCTGCGCCCTGGGCTCTTCCCCATCCCGCTGGCTTCGCCGCACCGCTGACTGCTATCATGACGGCCTCCCAGAGCAAAGGGCTAAGGGCCAAGAGCCAAGAGCCAAGAGCACCTCGAGGAATCAAGAATCATGAGTGATCCGAATCGCTTCACAATAATCTGTCCCTGCTGCGAGAGCACATTGAACATCGACGCCCGGACGGGCGCGATCCTGTCACATGAAGAGAAGCAAAAGCCGCTGGCTTCTTTCGAGGATATGGCTAAGAACCTCGACAAGGCGAAGCAGACGCGCGAGCAAATCTTTGCGCAGGAGATGAGTTCGATGAAGGACCGCGAGCGTTTGCTGGAAGAAAAGTTCAAGGAAGCAATGAAGCGCGCGGAAAAAGATAAAGACAAGGTCTATCACAATCCGATGGATCTGGATTGAAACAGGTGTTGCGGAGTACCGACTTTAGTCGGGCTTTTGCTCACTGGAATGCTCAACTAAAGTTGGTACCCTAAACGCCTGTCACCCAGGATTGTGTGCGCCGCAAATGCACCGAAACCTTCGTTCCTTCCTCGACCTTCTCCGTCACGAAGACGATCTGGTTACCGTCGATTGTGAAGTCGATCCTTATCTCGAAGTTGCTGAAATTCATCGGCGCGTGATCGAACGCGGCGGGCCGGCGCTGCTGTTCACGAAAGTGAAGGGAAGTAGTTTCCCCGTCGTCACGAATCTCTTCGGGACACAGAAAAGAATCGAGTTCGCGTTTGGGCCTAAGCCCGAACAATTCATCAAAGAGTTAGTAAACGTCGCAGAGTCTCTGTTGCCGCCCAATCGCGCTGAACTCTGGAAGCATCGATCTCTGGTCAGAGAGTTCTTCAAGCTCGGCACGAAAACCGTATCGCGCGGGCCAGTAGCGGAAGTCATTGATAGATTCGGGCGTCTCGACGGATTGCCCGCACTGACAACCTGGCACGAAGACGGTGGGCCATTCATCACGCTCCCGCTGGTCTATACCGAGAACCCGGTCACGAAGAAACACAACCTCGGCATCTACCGCATGCAGGTTTACGATGCGCAGACCGCGGGGCTGCATTGGCAGATTCAGAAAGGCGGCGGTTTTCATTACCACGCTGCGGAGGCGATGAATCAGTCTTTGCCGGTGACTGTCTTTCTCGGCGGACCGCCCGCGTTGATAATCTCCGCGATAGCGCCGCTGCCGGAAGATGTTCCTGAGTTAATCCTCGCGTCCTTGCTGGGCGGCGAAAAACTCAGAATGGCAAAGAACCCGATGGCCGGCGGGCATCGTCTGGTGGCGGAGGCCGAGTTTGCCCTCATCGGCCACGCGCCGCCGCATGAGCGAAAGCCGGAAGGTCCGTTCGGCGATCATTACGGCTACTATTCTTTGCAGCACGAATATCCGGTCTTTCACTGCGACGCGATCGCGCATCGTCGCGGCGCCGTATATCCGGCGACAGTCGTAGGCAAGCCAAAGCAGGAAGACTTTTTCATCGGCGATTATTTGCAGTCGCTGCTGTCGCCGCTGTTTCCGTTGGTGATGCCGAGCGTCCGTGATCTCTGGACGTACGGCGAGACGGGATTCCATTCCCTGGCGGCGGCGGTAGTGCGCGAGCGCTACCCGCGCGAAGCTCTGGTGGCCGGCTTTCGGATTCTCGGTGAAGGGCAGTTGGCCCTGACGAAGTTCCTGATGCTTACGGACGGCGCCGTCGACCTGCACGATTTTCGCGGAGTGCTGGAACATATTCTTGCCCGGGTGCGCTGGGAGACAGACTTCTTTATTTTCGCGAACACTTCGATGGACACGCTCGATTACACCAGCGGCAAAGTGAACGAAGGCAGCAAAGCGATCCTGATGGGATTGGGCGAGCCCGTGCGCGACTTGCCGCGAGAGTTTCGTGGCGAATTGCCGAACGGAGTGTCACGCGCAGAGGTATTCTGCGCCGGCTGCGTGGTTATTGAAGGCGCCACGTATTCATCCGAGCCGCAGCAGGCGGCACGTCTTGCGCGCGAACCAGCGTTCGCCCAGTGGCCGCTGGTTATCCTGCATGACGATGCCGGGGTCGCTGGTTCGACGACGGATTTTCTGTGGTCAACCTGGACGCGCTTCGAACCAGCGGGCGACATCTATGCGGCTGAAACAAACGTTGTTCGTCACCATCTCTCGTATCGCGGCCCCATGGTGATCGACGCGCGCAGGAAGCCGAGCCTGCCGGATGAATTGGTCGTGCGCGATGACATTGCGAAGCTGGTCGATCGGCGTTGGCGGGAATATTTTCCGTAGAATTGTCGAGCTTATCGCGAGTTATTGTGAAAGGAGTTTTCAAACCGCAGAGGAGGCAGAGGAATTTAGCAGAGCAACGCAGAGCTGGTTCTCTCTGCGCCCTCTGCGTGGAACTCCGCGCCCTCTGCGTCTATGGTCGCGGGTTTTCGTCTGCCGATCAGCATGACTTTGAAGCGTAGAAAAAAACAAGTCCTCACGGTTGCGGCAGTCTTGCTCCTTACGATTACGCTTTGCACTGCCTGGGGAGTTTTCATTGAGCCAAATCACCTCATCGTTCGTCAGGAAACGATCCAAATCGAGAATTGGCCGAAAGAATTCAGCGGCTTGCGCATCGCGCTGGTCGCGGACATACACACCGGCGGACCGTTCATCGACGATAAGAAACTACAGCGGATCGTCGAACTAGCGAATCAACAGAATCCCGATCTGATCGTGCTGCTGGGCGATTACATGTCGCCCAACAGTTGGCACAGCCGACGCGTCGAACCCGAAGTAACCGCCGCGGCGATGAAGAATCTGCACGCGCCGCTGGGAGTCTATGCCGTGCTGGGGAATCACGATTGGTGGTACAACGGTGAAAAAGTGCGCCGGGCCTTCGAAGCGAATAACATTCCTGTTTTGGACGACGAGGTCGCGGAAATCAAATGGCAAAGCAGATCGTTCTGGCTGGTCGGACTGGCCGATTTCTGGACGCGCCCCCAACACGTGGACGAAACAATAGCGAAAGTTCCCGCCGGCGCGCCGGTAATCGCCCTCACGCACAACCCGGACGTTTTTCCCGGTCTGCCGCAAAGCATTCCGCTTTTGCTTGCCGCGCATACGCATGGTGGGCAGGTTAGCTTGCCGCTGATTGGCACGCCGATCGTGCCGTCGCGCTTTGGGCGCAAGTACGCCGCCGGCCACGTCATTGAAAACGGCCATCACATGTTCGTGACCACCGGCATCGGCACCAGCATCCTGCCGGTTCGCTTTCGCGTCCCGCCTGAGATTGTGATTCTGACGATTAAGTCTTAGGAAAAGGCTCTCCGGTGAAACGAGTTGTCAGGCTGCCATTCAATCTACACCAATCGGCTGGGGCGCATTTACGCCTTTGATTAAGAGCCAAAGCATCGTCGCGGGCGGCCCGAAGGCATTAAGGAGCATAGTTAATCGCGTCATCAACGCAGGATAGAATTGCGGAATCAGAATTTTGGTAAAAGTATTGATCGGAAACGCGCAAGCTCCGACGATTATCAAAATACCTAAGACCCGCGGAAGATACCCTGACCTTAAGATACGTGGATCGTTTACTGCGGGCGAGGGCGCCCGCGCTCCCAGCATTAGCGGGTCTTATCCACAGGACGATTCTTTATTTTGATGCTCGCTCGGGGTAGCTCGGATCAAATGCGCGGGTAGTGTGTTCGGTCACGCTCGGTATGGGTTCGGGGAGCGCTCGCGCCTGGGCTGCGTCAAGTTCTCTTGTCGGTTGCCCCTTCAATCGCCCAGAGTCGACTCCCTCCTCAGCGTAACGATTGCGACGAAATAACAGTCGAATGATCACACCTTCGACTGAAAGCATTATGAGAAAGCTCAGCAAGGCGAAAGCGAGAATCAGCCCGCCCTCTAAGTGGAGCACGGCTTTCATCACTCCCATAAGAACCGTGATAGCTCCGAGGCCGAAGACGAAGGTAAATACCATCGCCGCTACGAAGGTTTCAGGTCTCACCTCCGGCGATTTGATAGTGCTATCGCGCTTAGCGCCACTCAACTTTTCGCCACAGTAATTACAGTAGGTCAAGGCTGCCGTGACAGCCACGCCGCAAGATGAACAATACATTCTCCTTCACCCCCTCTTTCATCACTTTAGCGCACTACGATATTCAGTGATAGTAAGTTCAAGGTTCGTTGAGAAGCACGTTGTCTCGCGCTCAGGTGCAGTGAGTTGTTACGCGAGTTCCACTCGTCAAACCAATGTTAAGACTTGTCTTGCCGTTCAATGGTCGCGTCAAAG
>DATGVD010000023.1:0-14429 GCA_035300785.1 Pyrinomonadaceae bacterium
AGAACGCGTCGGAGATCAGGAGTGAAGCAGCAACGATCGCGACCAGCGGGATCGTCGTCCACGATGACCATGATTTCAACAGCGAAGCGAGTCCGGCGATCGCGCTCGCGAACAAGATTATAAAGAGCGGCCAGACCGCGTAAGTCGATCCCCAAAGCTGTTGCGACATGAAATTTCCGTTCACCGCGGCGATCAGAATGAAAGGCAGCACCAGCGCGATCCCGGTTCGTCGCCTGATCGATGCGGCCGCGATAACGAACGCGACGATCAAGAGCACCGGCCAGACTCCGATCAGTCGATCAGCCCGCTCTGACGCATCTTGTTCGCGCAGCAGATAGATTGCCGGCCAGGCAAAAGGCGCTGACATCAGGAGCGCGGACAAGAGCGCCGGCACGCGTTGGCCGCGGCGTCTGAACCATAAAAGGCCGGCTCCGGCGGCGAAGCACGCGAGCCACAAAAGCAGGATCTTGCCCTGATAGATCGCAAGCATCTGTCCGCGTGCCGGCGTCCGGCGCGCCGCCGCAAACTCGATCGTCCAGTGCCAGTAGTTTTTCAGTCCGGCGAAGAGATGCATCAGCAGGAGGGCCAGCGAGAGCCCGGCAATCGCGCCTGCGAGCGCGCACAGATATCGTCGCAACGGCCGCCTTCGGAACATTTCAATCGTCATCAACGCCAGGAGCGCGAGGCCGGCGCTTACAAAGAATGCCAGCCCGGTGTTTTGCTTGATGAAGAGCGGAATTACTAACGAAGCGCCGGCGAGCCACGCGCGCCATGAAGAATCGGGCTGGCGATCGATTTGTTGCAGCAGGAGCACGCTCAGGAGGATCGCAAGCGTGCAGTCCGGATCGTAGAAAGGATGCGGAAAGATGCAATAGATTCCCAACACGGCCAGCGGCAAACTAAAAAGGAACGCAACCAACCGAGCATGAGCCAATGTGTCGCGCACGACGTTAAGCAGAATGCGCCAGCTCAGCACGGTTGCCAATCCGCCCATCAGCGCGCAATACACCGTCGTGTGCCAGAACACTCGTCCGCCGAGTTTGATAATTGCCGCCTGAACCAGAAACGTCAGCGGCGCATGCGGGAAAGGAAAGTCGCGATAGGGAAGGTCGCCCAGCGAGATGCGATACGAGCTGTCAAGGACATAGCTCAAATCCCAAAGCACGCCCAGTCTTGAATTTTGCCAGACCACCACCGCGGCAGTCGCTGAGAAAAGAAACAGAGCCGCTATCCAATCCAGCCAAAGCCGGCGGCTTGAGTTAGCGAGCGGGTCGACCATTTCGCCTGGATTCATTTTTTCCGGATCAAGACCTGGGACGTTGCGGCGATTTCTTACCTAGAAATGCTGGCCCAGGGATGAACGTTTCCGTTGCCGTTGGCTGTTTCCGCGACGTAGTGTCCGTTCTGCGTCACTCGTCGATAGGTTTCCAGCATCAGCGGGACCACGGCGCTGGGCGAGAAGAGTTGTTGATACCTCAACTTTGCGGCCCGGCCCATGTTGCGGCGGAGTTCGGTGTCTTTCGCCAGGCACAGCATGGCTTGCGCGAGGGCGCTCGTGTCTCCCGGCGGAACCAGGATGCCGGATTCATGACCGATCATATCGGGGATGCCACCGACGTCTGAAGCGATGATCGGTTTGCCGCAGGCCATGGCTTCGACAATGCTGTTCGGAGTGCCTTCCGTGAAAGAAGGCATCACGAATACATCGAGGCTTTCCATAAACGCGCGGCACTGTTCGGGGTGCGTGTAAACGCCGTGATAGCGGTAGCGACTGGCGACGTCCAGAGCCTTGGCGCGCGCGGCAATCTTCTGGCGTTGCGAGCCGTCGCCCGCGATGTTCAGACAGATTTCACGGCACTGCCCGTGGGCCGCAGCAAACGCCTCGATCAAAATCATCGGGCCTTTCAGTTCTTCCATGCGGGCGGCAAAACCGAAAGTGATCTTGTCCGGCGCGGGTTGATGCGTTTTGTGACCATTGGCGAATTCGTCAGACATGATGGGAAGGATAGAGAGCGCTCTGGAGTCCGGCAACTTTTCACGACAATGCTGGATCAATTTTGGCGACAGCGCGGCGATCTCTGAGCAGAGTGGAAGCACGGAGGTGAACTGTTCGTAGTAGGACTCAAAGTCCGGCGGATCATAAGGAATGCCCAGCTCCTGATAGATCACTGGGATACCGGCGTCGTGGCCCGCCTTGATCATGACCATGGCGCTCGGGTCGGGAGTCATCACGTGAACCAGGTCGGCGTTTTGTTTCTCAAAAAACTCACGACACTGATCGTAATTGCGAGTTGCCATCCCGGTAACCAGCCGCATGGCTCTGCGGCGAATGAACCGCTTCGAACCCGGGAAAGTATTAAACATTCGGTAGGCCACCTTCCGACCAGCGCCCATCGAAGTGTGCGCCAGGTTCGAGGCCATCCACGCCACCGGCACGCCCGCTTCCAGAAGCCTTTGATAGTACTGATCCTCTTCAGCGTGGAGGTACATGAGGAGCACGGACACGTCGTGTCCGGCTTTTTGCAGTTGCGAAGCGTAAGTAACCAGTGTTTCGTCAGAGCCACTGATGGGCCCGAAGATCTGGCCCTTGCACAGAATGATCCGCATACAGGCGGTTATCTTATCATCAGAGTTTCGTATTTGCGCGGTGGTCGATCGACCGCGGGTTTGGGCCAGCCCATGAGTCGCGCAGTCTCGTGCTGAGAAAACCGAGAGCGCGGTGGTTTACGATCCGGGCGGTCGCCAGCGGATGTAGTCGCGGAAGGGTCGCGAGATTTCTTAGTGCCTTGCTCACCTGCCGCTCGCGAAAGGCGCGGGCCGATTCCCAGATCAAATGCGCGGCCATGTTTTCCGAAAAATCGCGCCAGGCAGCGCGCCGCGCATGTCCTGGTGCGTTGGCCGCCCGCGGAAGATTCATCCAGCACTGGTGGAATTGCCGCGCGCCGAACGAAACAAGTTGAGTTGCATCAGAAGTTCCCTGGCCGGACGCCGGAGACGATCGTTGCCATACGGTTACTGGTGACTCGATCGCAATGACGGGGAAAGTCTCGGCAATGCGTACCCATAAATCCCAATCGTCCAATCCGGGAATGCGATCATCAAGCAGACCTACGCGTGCCAGGCACGACCGGCGAAAGACCACGCTGCCGCACGGGATGAAATTGCGACTCAGGATTTTCCAGAAAATATCTCCCTGCGGGCATTCATCGGGATACGAATGATTCGGAAGCCGGCCCTCCGACTCGACGATTGCCTGGCCGTAAATCAAGCCTGCGGCGGGCGCTTGCTCAAACAGATCGATTTGCCGATCGAGGGATTCAGGCAAACGCGTGTCGTCGTCATCGAGAAAACTCAGATACTCTCCGCGGCTGGCGACGAGTCCAACGTTGCGGGCTCCGGCTACCTGCTGGTTATGCTCCACGCGCACATAGTTGATGTCGGAAAGATGCTTGCAAACCTCAGCAGTCTCATCCGCCGAAGCATCGTCCACCACCACGATCTCGACGTCAGTGCCCGCGGCGCGCGCACTCTCGACGGCCCGCGGAAGCAAATGCGGCCGGTTGTGCGTGGTAATGATGATGCTTGCTTTAATCATTGATGTGGCGCCGATCAGGTCTGGTTTTCCTGGCCTAACGGCGGAGTAAGAGGACGTAATTGATCCAATATCATCACCTTACCTCTCGTACGGTCTGCGCCACATACTCGATCTGCTCGCGAGTTAGTTCGGGATACATCGGCAGCGAGATTACTTCGTCTGCAACTTGCTCTGTGACCGGCAAAGATATTTCGCCGTAGCCTTGCTTCAGGTAAGCCGTCTGTCGATGCACGGGCAGAGGATAGTGTATGCCTGCGTCAATGCCTTTAGATTTCAAATGCCCAAACATCGCGTCGCGGCGGGGAACACGAATCACATAGAGATGGTATACGTGACGAACATTCGGCGCCTCGTAAGGCGTGACTACGTCGGCGCCGGCAAGCAGTTCGTTATAAGCACGAGCGTGCCCGCGTCGCTTCTCAGTCCATTCCTCCAGTCGCGGAAGCTTTGCTCCCAGGATTGCTGCTTGCAGTGAATCAATCCGCTCACCATAGCCGAAAACTTCGTGTTCATATTTCGTCTTGCTGCCGTGGTCGCGTAGCTGGCGTATCTTTGCCAGCAGCGTTTCATCGTTGCTGGTCACCGCGCCCGCGTCGCCATAAGCGCCGAGATTTTTCCCGGGATAAAAGCTGAAGCAGGCCACGTCGCCAATGCTGCCGCACCGTTTTCCATCGTACTCGGCCAGATGGGCCTGCGCGGCGTCTTCGATCAGCCCAAGGTGATGACGCGTGGCCATCTCGCGCAACGGTTTCAATTCGGCAGGCTGGCCATACAGATGCACCGGCAACAGGACTTTCGTGCGCGGCGTGATAGCGGCTTCGACTTTGCCGGTGTCGAGGTTGTAAGTGCGCGGGTCGATGTCCACAAATACCGGCTTTGCGCCGGCGCGAATAATGGCTTCGACGGTAGCGATAAAGGTGTGCGACGACGTAATTACTTCGTCACCCGGTCCCACGCCCAACGCCAGCAGAGCCAGGTGCAATGCCGCAGTGCCGGATGCGACGCCGACCGCGCCTTTTGCGCCCACGGCGGCAGCAAATGCCTGCTCGAAATCAGACGCTTCCGGGCCGAGAATAAAACTCGTGTTGTCGATAACACGTTTGATGGCCGCGTCGATTTCGGATTTGTTGGCAGCGTACTGGGCTTTGAGATCGACCAGAGGTATTCGGATGGTTCACTCTCCTTGACCAGCAATTCGCTCTGCACTTTCCGTCGTCAATTCGCTGATGTCTTTGATAATTCGCGCAGGGTTGCCGACGACGACTTTGCCATCGGGCACGTCGCAAACCACGACCGCGCCCGCGCCGACCAGCGCGTGACGTCCAATAATCACGCCCGGCAAGAGCGTCACGTTGGCCCCAACCCTTGCGCCGGCCATCAGGTGCGGACCTTTCAGGGCACTGACGTTGTTAGTGGGCGGATACAAATCGTTCGTGAACACCGCACCCGGACCGACCCAAGCGTCGTCTTCCAGAATTGAGTATTCAGGAATGAATACGTGGGAATGGATGCGAACGCGATTGCCGATCTTTATGTGGTGCTCGAGGTTTGAGTGCGTTCCGATCCTACAGTCGTCGCCGATTTCGTTGCACTCTCTGATCATAACCGAGTGGCCGGTTTGAAAGTTCGCCCCGATAGTATTGCCGGCGTAGATAATGGTATGCGAGCGGATGATTGCGTTCGGGCCAATTGAGGTCGCCAATTCACCCGGCGAGGTTTCGCGCGGCGGCGCGCCGATAATTACGAAATCATCGATGCGATGATTCGCGCCGAAGCGTACGTTTGGATGAATTATGCAGGTCGTGGTCATTTGTTCTCGCCGGCAAATTTACGCTCTCGCCGCCAGAGCTTACCGGAAGATTCGGTGTGCCGCCGGCTGCGGCTCCAACTTTTGCCATTGGGATACCACAAAGCAGGCCGACCATTTTCGCTGGAGTCTGTTGATGAGCGCTTCACTGTTGAGCAGGACAGGAGTGTACCAGCGTTTCAGTCTCAACGGAATCCGGAAGATCATCGAATTAAGCACGAGCAAGTACGCCAGGTTTCCCAGGTATTCTTCTTTGTCAAAACTAAACGCTGCGGAAAACTCTTTCTTCAAACTTTCCAAATCAATCGAGGCTTCGTTCGACGCGAACAGCTGGTCATGCTTGTACCAAAATGATCGCACGCGGTCGGGTATCGAACCCTGATGAGGTTCGGCGAAGCAAAGTCGGCCGCCCGGTCTTAGGATTCGGTGAATCTCGCGCATCGCATCGCTGAGGTGCGGGTGCAGGTGGTGCAAACCCCCAACCACGGCGACACAATCAAACGAATCGCCGGCAAAACCAGAGCTAAGAATCGAGCCGCACTTAGCGTCGCTTCCCGGCCAGCGTCGCTGAAAAGAATCGATCTCGTCGGTTGAAATATCCAGGCCCGTGACCCTGGCCCCTTTCGACTGTAGGAACTCGGTCGTTTGTCCGCTACCGCACATCGCCTCCAGAACGTCGAGCCCGCGCAGATCGATTCCTTCAAACATGGGCTGGTTGATGAATTGTTCGCGATATTGCCCGCTGCAGGCATCACCGTAGTGTGACTCATACTCCGAGCCAATCCGGTCGTAATGGAGTTTCTGCAGTTGTTCGACAGTCACAGATTGAACGATTGGGTAATTCAAACCAACCTGCCTTCGGGATTCAATTGTCTTCCGGCTCTCGAATCCAGGAAAAGATACTTCAGGGTTTGAGAGGTTAGCTGAGAGCGCGAAATGGCGTCAAGCGAGCGCTAAACGGGGTACTGGTGCAGTCTGACTGTGGCCTGCGCATCTTGCGCGTGATTTCACGGCGGGGACGCCCGTGCCACCTTTCGAAACTGCACCAGTACCCTAAACTGCGGCTGGCGGCAACCTTGCTTTGGGCCCGGCAAAGCAGATAGATTACCGATCCCCCGAAGAAGAATGTGGTCCGGAAAGCAGCCCGCAAGATGAGAAATCCCTCGCCGCACGATCAGGCCGAACTGCAAAGCTCCAACTCGCAGCCGCGAATACTCTTCATCATTGACCAACCCAATTGGGCTCACGACTTCAAGACGCAAAACCTGGCGCGGGTGCTGGGCAATGACTACGACATTCTCAGCAGGTATCAAAGTGAAGTTACGCCCGACGATCTGAATCGTGCTGATCTGATCGTTGTCTATTATTGGCTTCAACTCAAGGTCATGCGGTCCTTACTTCCCTCGTTTGAGCGTAATCGAGATAAATTGCTGGTTGGCATTACTTCCAATTGGGAACTGGAGCGGCGGCTCCGCCGGGAAGGACTGAGAGTCTTGCGCAAGTGGTCGCGCGCGGTGTTTGTAAATAATCTTTCCCTGTATGACGAGTATCGGCCCTCCTTTGACGTTCCGGTCTTCTACACGCCAAACGGAGTGGACACTGAGTTCTATCATCCCACTCTGCCGAAAACGCCGTCGCCTCGGTTGCGGGTTGGCTGGGCAGGCAGTCTCACCAACCGTGAGCCTGGTTACCGCTCATACCACGAGCTGATCGCGCCGGCAGTCAAGGCCGTTGACGGCGCAGAATTGGTCGCGGCCGCACGTGAAGACAGGTGGCGCTCGCCGGAGGAGATGCGCGAGTATTATCGTTCACTGGACGTTTACGTTTGCGCGAGTCACACGGAAGGAACCCCAAATCCCTGCCTGGAAGCAGCCGCTTGTGGCGTGCCGCTGCTGACGACGCCGGTCGGCAATATGCCTGAGCTGGTACGGGACGGCGTCAACGGTTTCTTCGTCGAGCGTCGGGTCGAGTCGATTGCGAGCAAATTGTGTTTGCTGCGTGATGACCTCGGTTTGCGAGAGTCGCTGGCCCAAAATATCCGGCAGGACATTCGGGCGTGGGATTGGTCGATTCGAGCGCAAGCCTACAAACAAATGTTTGCAGAATCTTTGAAGCGGAGAACGTCTATAACTCGGAGCTCAAGCAAGTCCGCTCGGGAATCACAGGGGAAGCAAACGAATTCGTTAGCTGGACGCGCGAACATTCGCGCGGTCAAAGAAGGCCTCACACAGAAGGCGCAAAGAAATCTCTCGCTGCTTCCGGCGCAGTTTTTTGCGGATCATCGCGGCCTTGAAGTAACTATCGTCATGCTTTCTCACGGCCGGCTGGATCGAACGCTCAACGCGATTGAAGCCGTCAGGAACAACGTGCGCATGCCATTCAAGTTGATCTTGATCGACAACAACTCAGACGATGAAACGCAGAGTAAACTAAGCGAAGTCTGTTCAGGATGTGACTTCATAGAACTTACCTTGCTCAAAGAGAACCTTGGGTGCACCGGGGGCAGGACGTATGCCTTGAATCAAGTAAGAACCGAGTACGTCATGTTTCTGGATAATGACATGGAGATTTTTCCCGGCACGGTTGAGCATCTGCTACATCATTTGGAGTTGAACCCGACAGTGGTTGCGGCGGCCGGAAATGTAATTCTCCCGAACGGTCTGGTTCAGTTGTGCGGCGGGCATTATTGGACCGAGGACTCGGTCCTGCGTTATAAACTGCTCGGAAACGGCCGGCGATTTGACGATCCCTCGATCGCAAAATCGGGAACCTCCACGTGGATCAACGCGGGCTTAACCATGTTTCGCGCCGATACGCTCAGGCGCCGTCCCTTTGATTCGTCAATGGACTTTACCAGGCAGGGATACTACGAAGATTTGGAGTGGTGCTATCGTCTCAACCAATCAGGAAAAGGCTGTTTCGGTAGAAACGTCGAATCCCTCGCGCTCCATCACTACGAGTCAAAGCTTCCCGGTCATTTTACTTCTGTGGCTGAGAGACGAAACTATTCGATCCGATATGTCGAAACCATCGCTTACTTCTATAAGACCCACGGAAAAATTATTCAGAGCCTTTTCAGTTTCATTCCCGAGCTTGGGTCTTCCAGCCGGCAAAGTATCCTGGCGGCGAGAATCCTATTAGAGTTGGTTAATTCGCGTGGCAGCAACTGGGTACTGGACAAGTGGAACCAGGGCGAGCTCGCGCCGCTGTTTGCAGGACGGAGCCTCTCAGCGCGCGTGGTCAGAAAAAGTAAGGCAGCAGTGCGAGCGTTCGTCGCGCGGCTGGCGACAAGGCATTCATGAGACCCGTGATTGTGCTAACTGGGTAATGATCTGTCACACCTATAAGTGCATTTTCATCCACCAGCGAAAATGCGCTGGAACGTCGATCATTCACGCTTTCGATCTCGACCTTTCCAACCCGGATTGGCACTTCATGAACGATGGAGTGTTGAGTCCGGAATACAAATCTGCCCCCGCCGGGTATTTTCGCTTTTCGATCATCAGGAATCCATGGGATCGCTTCATCTCCGGGTGGAAATATTTGGCCAGCACTCGCGACCGATCGCTTCCCGACGTGCTCGCCAGGTTGCCGCGCAAGGGCGCGGACTATCGCCACTTGACCAGACCGCAGCACACGATCCTTTATGACGAGCATGGCCGCCTGATTGTCGACTATCTCATGCGCTTTGAGTCACTCCAGCAGGATTTCGATCACGTGTGCGACATTATTGGTAAGCCGAGGCGGGTGCTGGCGCATGACAATCGAGGAGACCGGACCCATTATACTGAATATTTCGACGACGACAGCCGGCGGATTTTTCTGCATCACTTCGGCAGGGACGTCGAACTATTCGGGTATGACTATTGACGAAACTCAAGTCATGAACGATCAATCTGCGAGCCACGCCGAGCAGACTAGTGAGCTGATCGCACCGTATGGTGGACCGCTCGTTAATTTGTGCGCGCCACTCGAGGAGCGAGCGGAATTGTTGAGCCTCGCTTCCCGCCTGTCGCGCATTCAACTCTCGGAGCGGGCGGTTTGCGATCTTGAGTTGCTCGCCACCGGAGGTTTCTCACCGCTCGAAACCTTTATGAGTCGTGCAGACTACGAACGCGTAGTCGCAGAAATGCGCCTGGCAAACGGGATGATCTTCCCCGTCCCCGTTACCCTGACAGTCAGCAAGAATGCGCCCTTCAAGCTGGACGCCGAGTTGGCGTTGGTCGACTCATACAATAACCTCCTGGCCATCCTCCGCGTCGAAGATGCATTCGATTGGAATCGTGATCGCGAGGCACAACTCGTTTGCGGCACTACTGACTCGCGTCACCCGCTGGTATCTGAGATGAACTCCTGGGGCGAACTCTGCATTACGGGCCGCTTGCGGTTGCTCCAACTACCACCACGTTACGATTTCAAAAAGTTGCGAATGGCTCCCGCAGAAGTGCGCAGCAAGCTCGAACAGCTTGGCCAAAGCAATGTTGTGGCTTTCCAGACGCGCAACCCGCTTCACCGCGCCCATGAAGAGATGACGAGGAGGGCTGCGCAGGCGGTTGACGGAGCACTCCTGTTACACCCAGTGGTTGGGCTGACCAAGCCCGGCGACATCGACCGCTATACTCGCGTGCGTTCACACCAGGCCCTGGTCGAGCTTTATTACGATCGCCGGCGCACGCTGCTGGCGCTCCTGCCGCTCGCAATGCGCCTGGTAGGTCCACGCGAAGCGCTCTGGCACGCGATTATTCGACGTAACTTCGGAGCTAATCATTTTATTGTCGGCAGGAACCATGGCAGCCCGGGCACTGATTCCAGTGGTCGTCCGTTTTACCCGCCCTACACCGCGCAGGAGTTGCTGACCGAACACGCCTCAGAGATCGGTATCAAGCCCATGTGCTTCTCAGAATTTCTCTACCTTCCGGAGGAGAACCGTTTTGAAGAAGCTTCCCAGGTTCCTGCCGGCGTCGCTACGATCTCTCTGTCCGGCACCGAAGTTAGAGAGAAGTATTTGCAGCGGGGACGGCGGCTTCCCGAATGGTTTATCCGGCCCGAAGTGGCAGCGATCCTGGAATGTTCCCACCCGCCGCTACACCAGCGAGGCTTTTGTCTTTGGTTCACGGGCTTAAGCGGCGCGGGTAAGACTACGACGGCAAACATACTGACGGTAAGACTCCTGGAGCACGGCCGGCAAGTGACGTTGCTTGACGGCGATGTCGTGCGCACGCACCTTTCACCGGGGCTCGGCTTCAGCAAGGAAGACAGAGATGTAAACATTCGGCGCATGGGTTACGTGGCCGCGGAGATTGTGCGCCACGGCGGCGCGATCCTCTGCGCCGCGGTCAGCCCTTACCGGGCGACGCGCAACGAGTGCCGCTCGCTGGTCGGCGAAACCCGTTTCATCGAAGTCTTTGTTAATACGCCGCTCGAGGTCTGCGAAGCACGCGACACAAAGGGCCTGTACCCGCTCGCCCGCGCCGGTAAGATCAAGAACTTCACCGGCATCAATGACCCGTATGAGGTGCCGCTGGGTCCGGAGATCATCATTGACGCGGCGGCGCGTTCGGCGGAAGAGAATGCCCACCGCATCATCACCTATCTCCTGGAGCAAAGATTTATTCTCCCCGGTTTCAACATCACAGACAAAGCAGGAGTTGGAGACAAGACCCACGATCCTGATCGTACGCCACCACCAGGATGTCTTACGCACGGCGCAGACAGTCTATTTCTTGAAAGACGGCAACATTGCGGCGAGCGGCCCGCTGGAGTCAATCCAGTCAAAGCAACTGTGGAGTGAACAGCAAACCGTGGGAATGCCTTCGGTCCAAGTTAGAATGAAGTCAGCTGATTTGGTGGAGCCGAGGGGGATCGAACCCCTGACCTCATGACTGCCAGTCATGCGCTCTCCCAGCTGAGCTACGGCCCCATTTGGCTTTCAGCCAGGTTCCTGGCTGATGTCAGTGCAGGCAATGATAGAGGAGATTGAGTTTTGACACAAAGCGCGCTCTCGGCTTCGCTCACTGCTCATTGCCACCGCCACGTTACGTTATAAACTCTCGCCAGCTCGTCCAGGTACGCCCTTAACACAGTCCAATCTTTCTGCGCGTCCTTCTTCAGTCGGTTGCGGCGCATGAACTGATCAATCTGCGCCGCGCGATCGAGGACTGTTTGCACATCGCTGGTCGTCGATTTGTGACTGTCGAAGTGGTTGTGCAGAGTCTTCGTCTCTTTGTAAAAGTCCTTGACGAAGGCATTGATGTCGTCTTCACGGCGCGTGCCGTCAAAGCGGCTCTTGTCCAGAGCGGAGTCGAGACTCTTGCGGAACTTGTCTGACTGGCTCTCGACGTGATGGATGATGTCTTCGACCTCTTTGTCGCTGATGCGATAAGGAAGATCCGAAACCGGCGGATTGAATTCCGGTGTTCGCCACTCGCCGCCCCAGCGCCACGTGATGTTGTAGGCCGAAGCCAGCAGCTCCAGATCCAAACGCAGGGTGGCCCAGGCCGTTTGTGTGCGGGCGTCCAGCGGATGCAGCGTCATGAACGTATCGATTCTGGATGCACGCTGCAGAACTGCATCGACATCGGCGACCGTCGACTTGTGGTGATCGAAATGATCGTCGAGTCGTTTCGTATCTTCCTCGAACGCTTTGACGAAAGCGTTGATGTCGTCTTCGCGCCGCGTTCGATCCAGGCGGCTCTTGTTAAGCGCGTCCTTCAGACTTTGCCGAAAGCCTCCCGTCTTGTTCTTGATTCGATCCAGCAGCCGGGTGACTTCGCGATCGCTGATGCGGTAAGGCTGTCCCACAACCTGGCCGGCCGCGTTGGCAGCAAGCGCGGTTAGCATCAATGAAAAGGCGCAAGCAAATAGAAATGTCTTTGTTCGCATGGCCGGTATTTTAGCACCATGGGGTATCCCACAGTTATTGTGCAATCGAGCGCCGGAAATCCTTTATAAATTTTCTGCGACTTTTATCTCTCCAGCGTCACTAACTTGTCAGTTTAACTAAATCGAAGGCCAGACTCTGGTTAGGAGAACCATCATGACCAAATCACTCCGTTTTGCTTTACTCTCGTTCGTGATTGCCGTTTTCACCACCGGCATCGGCGCGGCCCAGAAGAAATCCGAAGGCTCGATGCGGTGCCGCGATTATCGCGGAGATGACCGGCTGTCCAGTCATTGCGAGATCAAAGAACAGACGCTGCCCGCGGGCGGGGCAATCACCGTTGACGGCAAGACAAACGGCGGTATTTCAATCAAAGGCTGGGAGCGCAACGAAATCCTGGTGCGGTCGAAGATTGAAACCCGCGCACCGACACAGGCCGAAGCCGAACAGTTAGCGCAACAAGTCAGGATCGAAACTGCCGCGCTTAACATTCGCGCCGAAGGCCCAGAGCCACGCGACGACTACCAATGGTATGTGAGCTATGAGATTTTCGTGCCGCGGAAATCCGATCTTTCCCTGGCGGCACACAACGGCGGCATCTCAATCACCGACGTAAACGGAAGAATCGATTTCAAGACGACCAACGGCGGAGTCAACCTGGTCCGAGTCGGCGGTAACGTGCAGGGCAACACGACCAATGGTGGAGTGAACGTCGTGTTAGCCGGCGCGCGCTGGGACGGTGAAGAGCTGAACATCAAGACAACCAACGGCGGGGTCAACCTTTTGCTGCCCGACAATTACTCAGCGCACCTGGAAACGGGCACCGTCAATGGAAACGTCAGCTTTGGCTTTCCGGTAAACGTCGCCCTGACTGAGCGCGGTCGGATCCCCAAAGACGTTAGTGTCGATCTGGGTGCCGGCGGGCCAACCGTGCGCGCGACGACTACCAATGGCGGCGTGCGCGTGGGACGATTATCGGCATTTGAGTGACTAGCGCTACGGGGTAGTAGCCCCGACCGTGAGGGAGGGCTCGGGTTCGTTTATTCTTGATGTTTGTCATGAGCCCTCCCTGACGGTCGGGCTAAGGCCCCGTTCAAGCGCGACCTTGCGCAGAGATCACGCGCGGCGTCCGGCCAGGCCGGAAACTGAAAATCGAATCCGGATTGCAGCAGTCTCGTAGGGATCACGCGGCGACTCTTGAGGATGAGTTCAGTTTCAGTTCGCAGGACTAACGCGCCGATTTCCAACATCCATTCAGTCGCTGGCAGCCCGAAAGGCATGCCCCATGCGGAGCGCATGGCGCGCATGAACTCTGCATTGGTTAAGGGATTTGGCGAGGCGAGATTGACGGGCCCGTCGAATTCTTCGTGTTCGATCAACCACAGCACGGCCCTCACAAAATCCTGATCGTGAATCCATGATACGTACTGCCTACCGTCTCCGGACTGTCCGCCCAGTCCAAACCTGACCAATCGCGACAACATATCGAACGGCGAACCCGGATCGGGATTCATGATAATCGCGGAACGCATCAGAACCTTGCGCGTCAACGGTGTGGGCGCCTGATTCAGCGTGCGCTCCCACGAAGTTGCGACATCGATGCTGAAGCGCCAGGTGTCCGGCGAGTTTGGTTCCGCGCCACCGATGATTCCAGTAGCTTCGTCGTTCGGTGCGTCATAGCGGTGCGCGTAAATCGTGGCTGTGCTCGCCTGTAGCCAGACTCGTGGCGGCTTCCAGGCTTGAGCGATCGCGTCGCCGACAACTTTGGTGGATTTCAGGCGCGAGTCCTTGATGACTTTGCGGTTGTGATCGTGGTAGCGACAGTTAACGCTTTGCCCCGCGAGATTGATCACTGCATCGGCACTTTCGAATTCCGATACCCACTCGCCCAGCGTCTCGCCATCCCATTCGACCATTCGCCACGACGCGTTAGCCGGTTTGCGGCTGAGCACGACAACTTCATGTCCGCGTTGGTGGAATGCCCGAGCCAGCACCGTGCCGACTTGACCTGATCCACCGGGGATTGCGATCTTCATATTCCTTCACACCTCTATGAACTTATGCTTGTACCGGGGATCCGGCAGCATGCAGGCATCATACTTGCCAAAGACCTGGTAGCGATGGCAGGCAACAAAGTCATAGAGCCA
>DATGVD010000024.1:0-15605 GCA_035300785.1 Pyrinomonadaceae bacterium
AGGCAAGCGATTCCGCGTCGACCGGCGTGGCCAGGATCGCGTCGTAAATCGATTGATAAACCATGCGAAAGTAAGCGGCGTAAGTCGTCTCAAACATCGCGCGCATCAGCACGGTGAGGCCGAGAATTCCGGCGCCGACGAACGAGAGATAAGAAATGCCGGAGACCTTGCCGGCCACCAGCGCGCCCAGTCCCCAGCCGAAAGCCAGCACGGAGAAGACCGGCTCGATTGCCGGCGCGATCAAATTCATCTTCCATAGGCGAACATGCACTTCAACGGTGCGCCGCCAAACGGCCAGCGCATCGCGAAGGTTAACTTGAGTTGCAGCAAGCGTCATGAAGAATTAACCACAGAGGTAACCTAGAATCACAAACGGTTTTCACTGAAAGGGAACTGACACGTTTCGATCATCGAGATCAGCGTAGCGACGGCCGCGTGTGCTTGCCGCTTGATTTCCTCCGAATAGCCATAACGTTCGGCGTTCGCTGCAAATTCCTCCAGGTCCAAAACCTGATAAGAAAAGTCCGGCTGTACCAGAATATCAGTGTCCAGATCGATGTAGGTCAACAGCTCATTTTCAAACTTCGGCGGCGTGTTCACGTTACAGTAGAAAAGACGAGTGCTGCCGTCACCTTTCAAGAATCGGAAGACGTTGTACCAACGGTCGAGCCAGTAATATTCAATCGTCCGAGTTCCGCGTTGAATGTCTCCGAGCAAATGATGCTGCACCTCAAATTCGAACGCGGCATCCAGCACAATTAAGGAACCCTCCCGTCGCGCAAGCTTCGCGCTCCAGCGACGATGCTCGGCGCCGTCGTACTTGAGGACGCGAACGGTCACATCAGCGAGCGTCGGACCTCGGGCAATAGTCATAAAGACACGCGTCTTCTTCAGTGCCGTAGGCACGAAATATTTATAGACAACACCGGCTCTATCAATCGCACTTCGCAGGAGCGAAAGCGCGGCGCTTTCGCTCCTGCGAAGAAAACCGAGAAGTGCTGCAGAACTATAAATATTTCGCGCCTAACGGCGCTAGACTGTGAAACCATCATTGTGCATCTCCGCCCCGTCAGATCGATCGTTAATCCCGTGCGATATCTCTTCGTTATCGCTCACGAGCTGAAGAAACACGTCCTCAAGATTCGACAGGCGAATCATCCGGCGCCGGCCTTCGTAGTCTTTCATGATCGGCGTCAGGGTTTCCGCGTCGGCAGCAAAGTACAAATGCGCGTTGTTGCGAGCAACCGCAGCCACACCGTCGCGGGTCGGGCGGAGCGGCAGGTCGCCCACGTCGCGAACTTCCAGCGCGTAGCGCGAAACTTTCGACAGGACCAAATCGCGGGGCGCGCCGCCGGCAAGAATGTGTCCGCGATCCATGACCACCAAACGCTCGCAGAGTTTCTCGGCTTCTTCCATGTAATGCGTCGAAAGCAGAATCGTCACGCCGCTCACTCGCCGCAGCTCCTCAAGCTTCTGCCAAAGCTCCTGACGAACTTGCGGGTCAAGGCCGGTGGTCGGTTCATCCAGAACCAGGAGTCGCGGCTGGTGCAGCAAGGCGCGCGCAATCATCAGGCGGCGTTTCATTCCGCCCGAGAGGTGATCGACCTTCGCGTTGGCGCGATCGCTCATTCCGATAAAGTGAAGCAGCTCGTCGGCGCGCTGCGCGGCTTGCGTCCCCGGAATCCGGAAGTAGCTCGCGTAAACGATCAGATTCCGCCGGACGTTTAGATCGGGATCGAGATTATTCTCTTGTGGGACGACGCCGATGAGCGAGCGAATCGCTCGACCCTGGGTGCGCACGTCGAGGCCTTCGACGAGCAGCTCGCCGGAAGTAAGCGGCGCGCGACAGGCGATCATGCGCATCGTTGTCGACTTGCCGGCGCCGTTGGGTCCGAGCAAGCCAAACGTCTCGCCGCGCTTGACGGAAAAACTGATCCCATCAACCGCGCTCCGCTGATTGTAGATTTTGGTGAGGCCGCGCGCCTGAACAACAGTGGTCAGAGGCCGGAGATCAGAGGTCAGTGAATCTTCGCTGTCGCAACCTGGACGCGCAAGATCAGATATGTGCGAATCTTTTCTGACAGGTGCCATCTGATCCCGGACCCCTAGCAGGTTGCTGAAAGGTGTTGAGCCTGGGTAAAGACAAGTGGAACGATCCACGAAGCCACACGAAATAGCCCGATTTGAACGTCTTCTTTGTGATTGCTTCGTGTGGGTTCGTGGATCGCTTTAGTTTTTCAAACTGCTAGGCCTTAGCTGCGCGCTTATTCCAATCCGCCAAAAACTGATCCTGACCCTTGTCCGTCAGCGGATGTTTCAGCAACTGTTCCAGCACCTTGTAGGGCATGGTCCCGATATCCGCGCCCATGCGTGCGGCTTCGATCACGTGAATCGGATGGCGCAGACTGGCGGCCAGCACTTCGGTCTTCCAACCATAGTTGTCGTAAATCTCAATGATCTCTTCGAGCAGCCGCAAGCCGTTATCACCAATGTCGTCGAGCCGGCCGAGGAAGGGACTAATGAACGACGCGCCGGCTTTTGCCGCGCAGACCGCCTGCGCGGCCGAGAAGCAAAGCGTCACGTTCACGCTGATCCCTTCATCGTTCAGAATGCGCGTAGCTTCCAGCCCGGCAGCGGTCAGCGGGCACTTGATGACCACGTTGGGCGCGATCTTCACGTACTCTCGGCCCTGCCGCAGCATTTCGTCCCGGTCGGCAGTCGTCACTTCGGCCGAGACGGGGCCGGACACAAGTTTGCAAATCTCCGCAATGTGCTCTTTGAAATCGACGTTGCCCTCCTTTGAGATTAGCGTTGGGTTGGTTGTCACGCCGTCCGCCAAACCGAGCGCCGCCGCTTTGCGAATCTCTTCCAGATTCGCCGTATCGAGAAAGAACTTCATGGGTGCCTCCTGATTAACTGCTTGGCCTAAATATAAGCGAAACAGGACGGGAATGACAGCGAGCAACCCGCGCTTTCCAGCGGCCGCTGCCTGATACGGTCTAGTCGACGACCATATCGTGTTGCTTCGCGGCGTTGAGTCAAACCGGGCATGGTGATTCTCGAAATTCGTAATGAGGGAATGCGAATTGCACTCAGTCGCGGCGAAACACTTTCCCCTCAGCCTCTCTCCCGAGCAGGAGGATCATCATGAAACACGGTTACCTTAGTCGCATGGCGATATTGTTGGCGCTGGCTGTTGGCAGCTTGTTAAGCGCCAGTGTCGTCGCAGTAGCCCAGGATGGTTCTGACCGGGATCAACAGCGCTCGCAGATCCGCGAAGAGCGGCAAAAGCGCAACAATCAGGATCAGGCTCAGCGCCAGCGGCAGAACAATGAACAGGAGCAACAGCAAAGACGGCAGGCGGAGGAACAACGCCGGAACGCCGATCGACAGGCGCAGGACCAACAGCGGCGCCAGGCTGAAGATCAGCGTCGCAATAGCGACAGACAGGCGCAAGACCAACAGCGAAGACAAGCCGAAGACCAGCAACGAAGGAACAATGAAAGGCAGGCGCAAGAGCAACAGCGTTCCGAGCAACGTCGTCAATGGGACCAACAGCGCCAGGCGGAGGAGCAGCGGCGCCGGGTTGATCAGCAGCGTCAGAACGATGACCAACAAAGGCGACAAGCAGAGGAGCAACGACGCAGTGCTGACCAGCAGCGACGGATTCAAAAGGACCAGGACGGACGCCGGCTTGATCAGGAGCGGCAGGCCGAGGAACAACGTCGCAACACCGAACTTCAGCGACGCAATCAGAGACCGCCAGATCGACGGCGGTTTGATGATGGACGCCGCCTTGATCAGGAGCGTCAAGCTCAAGAGCAACTGAGACGGCAGAATGAAGAGCAGCGGCGCAGAGCGGAGCAGGAGCGCCAGGCGCGTGACAATCAAAACCGCCAATTCCGTGATCAGAACCAATCACGACGCCTGACCGACAGTCAGCGCGAGGAATGGCGACGTCGCGAAGACCAATCGTGGCGCTCACGTCAGAACGAGTTTCGGCGGGGCGAGGATCAGCGTCAGCGGCTTTGGCGCGACCACGAGCGACGGCTACAGGAACAAAGGCGTCTGAATCAATGGCGATTTCAGCAACTCTATTGGGAGCGTTTGCGCCAGGACCAGATCCGCCTGCAAAGCTTCACCTACTACGACTACGGAACGCCCAGTTATCGCTACTATCGCGACAACCGGAACTACGACGTGAATCAGTACGGCGCTGACTTATTGAGACGCGCCGTCAATGCCGGCTACGAAGAAGGCTTTCGCGCGGGTCAGGCCGATCGCGAAGACAACTGGCAATTCGATCCTGAGAACTGCGACGCATTTAGCGATGCGACTTACGGCTACGACGGATACTACGTCGACGTGAGCGAGTATCAGTATTATTTCCGCGAGGGATTTCGTCGCGGTTATGATGACGGTTACAACGGCCAGTCTCAGTACGGCCTCTATTCGAATGGGTCGCACAACATGCTGGCCGACGTGCTGAGTTTGATTCTCGATCTGCGACGGTACTAGCGTTCGCATCGGACTCCCGACCGTAAGAGGGCGAGAGGAACAATCTGCCCGGTTCCGTTATCAAGCGGAGCCGGGCATTTTCCTGCGTGCGAATAGCGATTGCTGCTGAGGCCGTAAGGGGCCCAGGTCGAGCCGGTCAAGAAACCTGGAGAATCAATCAATAGGTCGGTAGTTTCCTGATTTGCCACAAGTCAGCCGACTCAGTGCCACCGTCAGTTGTTCCGTCTCACTATTGTCTTCACGTTCGGATCGGTGATATACAACGTGCTGTTCTACCTAACTTCCACCGTAGGAGGCTCTTACAATGAAACTCGCACGTCGCGTCACCCTCTTAGCACTCATTATTCTTTGTTTGCTTCCAACCGCACAGGCTAAGAAGGCTAAGCCTAAGCCGGCTGGGTGCTCGCAGGGTACACCTTATCGAGGCTGTCCGGCTTGCGGCAGCAAGACGAGAGACGCAAAACACCTAACGCTCAATCTCCTTAAGAATCGAAATGCTGCTGTCACGAGTCCGAAAAAGATTACCGTCGAGACAATCCGCGACCCAGCCAACGACACCGGAACGTTCACGCCCAACAAGCAAGTGTCGGTGACCGGCTTTGTTGCCGGCGTCGATCCGGGTGGTATGCCGGAGACATGCAATTGCAAACGGACAGATCTGCGAGATGTTCACATTAACATCGTCGCCAATCAGTCCGAAGTTGGAGATCAATCAAAATACGTCGTGGTGGAATTCACGCCCCGTTGGGAAAAGACATTTCACTTTGACGATAGCAACTACGATGCGATGCTGGCAGCCGTCAAAGCTCAGATTGAAGGTAAGTGGGTAAAGTTCGATGGCTGGATGATGTATGACTTCATTCACGCAAACGCATCGCAGAGCACTTCACCGAACCAGCCCGTGTGTCCCAACGATGGCCAGCAACACCCAAACTGCAACTGGCGAGCAACGCCGTGGGAAGTCCATCCGGTAACGGCCTACACGATAGTTACCGGGCCGTAGCGCGACGGCGAAACAGTACCTGACGTTGAATGTTCGTCACGCGCCGGGGTTACGGCACCGTCTCCGAAACAACCTCTGACGGCGGACTCTCGTTTCCTGACGCATCGGTGGCAGTGATGTAGTAATAGTAGGTCTTGCCTGCATCGACGTTCTCATCGGTGAACGTGGTGCGCGTGTAAAGCGCCGGCGTTAATTTCGTCCAACGATTTTTTGGCAAATTCGGATCCGTTGAGCGATAGATGGTGTAGCCGGCGACATCAGCTTCAGGATTCGCGGGCCAAAAGAGTGAGACTCGGCCAGGAGAAGCAGCGGGCGAAATCTGCCCGGGCGCAGAGGGCGGATACTTATCGACCGGCGCCGCCTCGACGACGTTTGAATTCAGACTCTCGACCGGCTTGCCTTCGGTGCCGAGTGAAACTGTCCGCACGACGTACGTGTATCGCTGGCCAAACTTGAAACTTCGGTCCTGATACTTCGTGGCGGCGATCAAGTCCTGATTGATAGGCTTCTGGCTGACTTCCGGTTGCGATGCGGTCGTGCGATACACGTTGTAGCCAAGCAGATTCACCGGAGTCGAGCCGTCAATGTTCGTTTTTGGCGCTTCCCAGTTGATCGTTATCGCGGTTTCAGAAAGCTCTCTGCTGACGTTGGTTGGCGGTTCCGCAACTTTGGCCGCGGGCTCGATTAGCAGAAAGTTCGAAAAGGCAGCGCTCTGTCCCGCTGCGTTTACAAAGCGGACCGCGTATCGAAGCCGCGCGGGAACTCCGGCCAGTTCCAGCGTATCAACGTAAGTTAGATTGTCTCCGGCGTTCTTGACTTCGCTGTACGGCACCGAGCCGACCACAGTTGCGCGGGCGGCGAACTCTTCTTCAGTCATCGACAACGGCGCGTTCGGCTTTTCAGCGACGCGATAGACGTCAATGCGGCGAATGCTCTGCACGCTGCCTTCGCCGGCGTTTCGTCGCGGCGCCGGCCAGCTGAGAATGACCTGATTACCACGCTGCGCGCCCGAAAGGAGTTCCGTGCGCTGTGGTATCCGCTCGATTGGCGGCAACGGAGGTTTGCGCTTTCCGCACGTGGGCGCCACGGAAATCGCCGCGGCCGCGATCAATAATAGAAGTTGACGTGCGATTAACTGGCGATGGGGTTTTGGCGTTGTCACTTGAGAATTCAGACAAAAGGGAACTGCGAGCAGCGGTTTACAAAATGTAACGGCTCAGGTCCTGATCCTTCACGGTATCTGAGAGCATTAGTTCGACGTATGCTGAGTCGATCGATTTGTCCTTTGGCTCGAGGTCCGGCCCTTCGAAACTAATCTCGTCCAGGAGCCTTTCCATGATCGTGTGCAAACGCCGGGCGCCGATGTCTTCAGTGTTCTGATTAACGCGCGCGGCAAAATTCGCGATTGAGTCGATCGCGTCAACGGTGAAATCGAGTTTGACGCCTTCTGTCTCCATCAGGGCCCGGTATTGCCTGACCAGAGAGTTCTTAGGTTCGGTCAGGATGCGCTTGAAATCCTCAATCGTCAGCGATTCAAGCTCAACGCGAATCGGGAAGCGGCCCTGCAGCTCGGGAATCAGGTCTGAAGGTTTGGAAACATGGAACGCGCCGGCGGCGATGAACAGAATATGATCGGTGCGCACCATGCCATAGCGCGTATTGACCGTCGTGCCCTCGACGATCGGCAGAATGTCGCGTTGCACGCCCTCGCGCGAGACGTCAGGGCCGTGGCCGGATTCGCGGCCGGCGATCTTATCGATCTCGTCGAGAAAGATTATGCCGGACGATTCGACGCGCTCCAGCGATGCGCGCGCCACCGCGTCCATGTCGATGAGCCGCTCTTCCTCTTCCTGCATCAAATAATCCATCGCTTCGTCGACGCGCATCTTGCGCCGCTTGCTGCGCCCCTGAAAGAGATTGCCGAGCATGTCTTTCATGTTGATGCCCATCTCTTCGACGCCCATAGGGCCCGCCAGCTCGATTGTCGGAAAGTTCTTCTCGCGCACTTCCATCTCAACCAGGCGATTGTCCAGCTTGCCTGAGCGTAATTGGGTGCGCAGCTTTTCCCGCGTGCGGGCAAAGTTCTCGTCGCGTGGTTCCGCTTCGGGAACCAAAACCGGCGCCGTCGTCTCGCCTGAATCGAAATCGAAGATTGGCGCGGTCGAGGACGATTTCGGCGGCGGCAGCAGGATATCCAGCACGCGCTCTTCCACGTTCAGCTCAGCCTTGTCCGCGATCTCTTCGATCTTTTCCTGGCGCGTCATGTCGACCGCGATTTCAGTCAGATCGCGAATCATGCTTTCCACGTCACGGCCTACATAGCCCACTTCGGTAAACTTCGACGCTTCAACCTTCAGGAAAGGTGAGTTCGACATCCGCGCCAGGCGCCGGGCAATCTCTGTCTTGCCGACGCCGGTCGAGCCGATCATGATGATGTTTTTCGGAATGACGTCCGCCGCCAGGTCCGGCGCGAGCTTCTTACGGCGCACACGATTGCGGAGCGCGATCGCGACGGCGCGCTTGGCGGCATTCTGTCCGACGACGTGCTTGTCGAGTTCGGCCACGATTTGGCGCGGCGTCATGTCGTCAAGACGCGCCTCGTGTTCTTCCGTTTCACCTGCCAGATAGATAACCATCGTCTAAATCAAAACCCGAAAAAGGATAGCATGCTGGTGAAGTGTCGGCCGGCCAACTTTCAAGGGAAGCCTCATTGACTTGATAACTCTTCGATCACGATGTTCGCGTTACTGTATATGCAAATCTCGCCCGCGATGCGCATCGCCTCGAGCGCAATCTCGCGCGCCGGCAACTTCGTGTTGGCCACCAGCGCTCGCGCGGCGGCCAGCGCGTATGAGCCACCCGAGCCAATCGCCAGCAGGCCATCGTCGGGCGAAATCACATCGCCATTACCAGAGAGCAGGAAAGAACTTTTTTCATCAGCTATTACCAGTAAGGCTTCGAGATGTCTTAGGACCTTGTCGGTGCGCCATTCCTTGCTCAACTCGATTGCCGCTCGCTCGAGGTTGCCGTGATATTGTTCAAGCTTTCCTTCAAACCGGGTCAGGAGCGAAAACGCGTCGCCGGTAGCGCCGGCAAATCCCGCCAGAATCTTGTCGTTGTAAAGCCGGCGAACTTTTTTCGCGCTGGCCTTCATCACGGTTTCGCCCACGGTTACCTGACCATCGCCGGCCATCGCCACGTGCCCATCACGCCGCACCAGCAGGACGGTCGTGCTGCGCACTTCTGGAAACTTTTTCCTGCTCATCAGTGAAAGAGCACTATAGGAACTGGCGCGAAGATTAGTCAAGCGAGGCGCTGGTTTGGTAGTGGGTCATGTTCAATGTTGAACAAATTGCGGCGGATCGGGCGGTAGGTCAACGCGCGCAGCCTTTCGCTTTCGGGTTGAGAATCTCGACACGAGAAGATAGATCGGGATCGAGTAAACAACCGCGTCGCAAATAATGACTAGCGGAATTAGAAATAGTCGGTCTCCAGGTCTTAAGGGGAATGAGCCCAAAGGAAAGAGATGGACGAGAATAAATGTCGGCCAGTTCACGGGATAAGCCAAACGTAGAACCAGAGGCAAGTTTTCAGTCCAAAGGAAAAACAGAGCGAGCGCGAGGGTGTAGAGAACCGGGATAGCAAAGCCACCAACTAAGGACAATGCCAGCCGTTTCATGTTCTGATTATAAGCTAATCTAGAAGCTTCACAATATCCTCAATCTCCCAAAGATGCTTAGTAACACCGCAGCGATTGCCGGAGTGATTCTGAGTGACTTGTGAATCCGCACGAAATTGTAGTGCATGTAGCAAAGCGCAACCGCGTGCATGTGATTCTCAACCCCTGGTTGCGGTCTGCGAGCACAACGATTGTGAAGGATACTCCTGTTTGCGCTATTATGAGCGAGCCAGTTGAAAACCGAGGGTTGGTGACGATTCATGAATGAGCAACGGCCCCGCATCGGTATTACGATGCGCATCGAGTTGGAGACGAATCGCTTTTATCTGTCGCGCTATTACAGCGAGGCCGTTGAAGCCGCCGGCGGTCTGCCCGTGAACATTCCCCTGATTCCGCGCGCGGACTACATCGCGGGCGTGATGGATTCGCTTGAGGGCGTGCTGCTGCCGGGCAGCGATTCCGATATGGATCCGCAGCGCTATGGTCAGCAACCGCACCCGCAACTGGGCAGTGTTCATCCGCTGAAGGACGAAACTGATTTGCTGGTGCTGGCAGAAATTGAAAAGCGGCGCACGCCCCTGTTCGCGATTTGTTACGGGATTCAGTCCTTAAACGTCTCGCGCGGCGGCACCTTGATCCAGGACATCGGCAGCCAGGTGCCGAACGCGATGAAGCACGAGCAGGGCGTGCCGCGCGATCGCCATTCGCACCGGGTGCGGATTCTGGAAGACAGCACGCTCGGTAAGCTGGCGGGTGGTGAAGACGCACCGGTCAACAGCCATCATCACCAGGCGGTCGAGACGCTGGGAAGGGAACTGGTGGCTACAGCGTGGGCTACGGACGGCATCGTCGAGGCGGTCGAGGACCCGCGCAGCGACCGCTTCGTCGTCGGCGTCCAGTGGCATCCGGAACTTGGCTGGGAGCAGGACGAGCTCTCGCGCGCGTTGTTCGATCGATTCGTCTCGGAAGCCCGAAGGTTTGCGGAAATCAATTCTTCGGCGCGCAAGGCCTTAGCAGTAACCTAATCGAACCGTCGCGGCTTAGCACGATCAAGCATTCATAACTCCGATTATCACGATAAACTTTACATGGATCCAGCGCTGATTTCTTCTCTGAATCTGAAAGATACAGTTGCAGTCGTTACCGGCGGCTCGCGCGGCATTGGCCGGGCCGCGGTCCTTTGCTTTGCGAAGCTCGGCGCCAATGTTGTGGTCAACTATCTGAGAGACGAAAGCGCGGCGGGTACAGTGGTTGACGAAGCCACAGCAGCAGGTGTCGACGCGCTGGCAGTTCAGGCAGACGTTTCGCATCTGGCCGAAGCCCAGCACCTGATCGACAGGACCATCGAGCGCTTCGGACGCATCGATTTTCTGGTTTGCAACGCGGGCATCTGGGAGGGCGCGTCGATTGACGCAATGTCGGAAGAAGTTTGGCAACGAACGATGGATCTGAACCTCAAGGGCACGTGGGCCGTCTGCCACGCCGCCGCGCCGCCGATGAAGGGGCAGAAGTTTGGCCGGATAGTGATCGTCAGTTCAACCGCAGGCCAGCGGGGTGAAGCAAATGTTTCGAACTATGCGGCATCGAAGGGCGGCCAGATCTCTTTCACAAAATCGCTGGCAGCTGAACTTGGGCCGTTTGGCATCAATGTCAATTCAGTTGCGCCGGGATGGGTCTACACCGACATGTGCGCGGATGTCTTTGCGGATGAAAGTTTCCGCAAGTCAATCGAAGATTCGATTCCGGTCGGTCGCGTGGCCGCTCCGGAAGACATCGCCTGGCCGATCGTTTTCCTTTGCACCGAGTGGGCGCGACACATCAACGGTGAAATCCTTAACGTGAACGGCGGTTCGGTCCTTTGTGGCTAACTGGAAACTGAAATGGCGAAGAATCGACAACCGATCAAGTTAGGCGTCGAAAGACTGCTCACTGAAAAGATTGACCTGCTCCGTGGCGCGCGCGTGGGTCTGGTCTGCAATCAAGCTTCGGTCGATCACGGCTTGCGACACGTTGCCGATCTTTTACATCAACACCCCGATATCAAACTAACCACGCTGTTCGGGCCCCAGCATGGAATTCGCGGCGATGTGCAGGACAACATGATCGAGACCGCGCATGCCGCTGATCGCAAGACCGGGCTGCCGATCTACTCGCTCTATAGCGAGACGCGCGAACCGACGGAAGAGATGCTGCGCGATGTCGACATTATTGTCGTCGACCTGCAAGGCGTTGGCTGCCGCATCTACACCTTCGTTTACACGATGGCGAACTGCATGCGGGCCGCGAAGAAGTTTGGCAAGAAGGTAATTGCCTGCGATCGGCCGAATCCGATCGGCGGAATTCAGGTCGCCGGCAATCTACTGGATCCGGCGTTCACTTCGTTCGTCGGTCAGTTTCCGATTCCAACCCGAAGCGGGATGACCGACGTCGAACTCGGCCGTTTGTTCAATGCCGAATTTGGGATCGATTGCGACTTTGAGGCCGTGCCTATGTCCGGGTGGTCTCGCGAACTCTGGTACGACGACACGGATGGGCCATGGGTTCTGCCTTCGCCGAACATCCCAACGGTAGACACGGCAGGCGTTTTCCCCGGTACGGTTCATCTTGAAGGCACGCAGATGTCCGAGGGGCGGGGAACTACGCGACCGTTCGAACTGGTTGGGGCCCCATACATCAACGCGGAAGATTTTGCCGCGGCGCTCTCCAGTTTGGGTTTGCCGGGCGTCTATTTCCGTTCTTGTGTATTTGTCCCGACGTTTCAGAAGCACGGCGGTCAGGCGTGCGGCGGAGTTCAGATTCACGTCCTCGATCGCCAGACCTTCGAGCCGGTGATCACAGGCATCGCGATTGTCAAAACCGCCTTCGACATGTACCGCGAGCACTTTCGCTGGAAAGATCCCCCGTACGAGTATGAGTACGATCGCAACCCGTTCGACCTGATTGCCGGGACCTCGGCGGTGCGCGAGGCAATCGAGCGGGGCGACTCTCTGGAACAGATCGAAAGTTCCTGGCGTCGTCCGCTCAAGGAGTTCATGGCGATCCGCGAGAAGTTTTTGCTGTACTGAGGTCGAGCAACTCGCGCGAAAATTGGCCGGAAGTATGAGCTGATCCGTCGCCAAGCCGACGTTTGAGGATTTGCCTGACATTTATTTTCGATTACCATGGTACTTAAGGTTCTGCCTTATCTTATTCACGACGGGCAATTGAAACGGCCTTCTTGAGAGAGTGAGAGATTAGTGGGAGAGAAACACACTCGTTCAGATTTTAGCGAAGGCGCGCGGCGGCGCGCATGGCTAATCGGCGTGGGAGCCTGGGCCGTGCCCGGTCTCGGACACTTGATTCAGCGACGTTGGGTGCGGGGACTTATTGTAGGTGGCGCAGTGTGGAGCATGTTCCTGATTGGCTTCTCATTAGGAGGACACCTGTTCACTGTCGGAGGACGCGAGCAGGGACTGGCTGTCCTCGTTCCGGGTTTGTGGATGGTCGGTGATCTGGGATCGGGGCTGCTCTACGTTCTCTGCTGGGTTCTGAATCTTGGCTTTCTGGACACCCCGCAAGCCGCTGCACGCGTGACGTTCGAGTACGGCAACACGTTTCTGGTTGTCGCGGGCTTGCTGAACTACCTGGCAATGCTTGACGCGTTCGATATCGCGGCCGGGAGAAAGCGATGAGGCACCTCCTCTGGATAGTAGTCTTCGCGGCGCTGGTTGCCGTCGTTTTTGGCGCCGTTGCCAAGGGCACCAATCGTCATCGATTGATTTACGGACTGAAGGTCTTTGCCCAGTTCCTGCTCATCGGTTTGGCGCTCGGCTGGGCCTTGTACTTTCTCCCCTTTCGTTAAAGTAGTTTCTTAACTCGGATGGGATTGGTCAACACCGACGCGATCGTCCTGCGCACTTACAATCTGGCTGAAGCAGATCGAATCGTGTTGTGCCTCACCCGCGACGCCGGCCTGGTTCGCGCCGTGGCCAAGGGCGCGCGTCGGATGAGAAGCCGCTTCGGTGCGGGCCTGGAACCCTTCACTTTTATCAGGTTGGATTTTTATGAGAAGGAGAACCGGGAACTGGTTACCATCTCGCAGGTTGAAATCCTGAAATCCAACTTTGATCTGGCCGCACACCCCGACTCGAGCGACGCCCTGGCATACATTGCCGAACTCGTTAGCGAGTTTGCGCCGCCGCACGAGGCTAACGATAAACTCTATCGAATGGTCAAGGCCTGTATTGATGCGCTGGCTTCATTCGCCGACAGGCCTGACATGGTCGTGCGGTATTTCGAGGTGTGGCTGTTACGCCTGGCAGGTTTGTTTCCGGACCTGCGCGACTGTTCAGCGTGCAACCGGCGCTTCGTCGACGATGAGTTGGTTTATATAGATTCTGAAGCGCGGCAGCAGTGTCGCGCTTGCAGCCATGGCATGGGCTCGGTCTTGTCGAGTCAGATTCGTCGCCGGCTGGCTGCCACTCAGAAGTTGGCGCCGGTTGAATTCGCAAACTCTTCGGCGGAACTTTCCGCCGAAGCTCAGACAGAGCTGGCCGAATTCACCCATCGACTCCTCGTGCGCGCAATGGAGCGGCGGCCACGCACAGTCGTTGGAGTAGCGGCGCGCTAGTGGATGCCTCGCAATTGACTTTAAAGAAGTTCCTTTCGTGCGGCTTCGTGTGATTTCGTGGATCGTGTGTTCGCCGACAGCAGGCGATCCAATACCATCACGAAAAATGACGAAAGCAAAAACCGTTTTCCTTCATTCACAGAACTGGCGGCCTTCCTTGAATGTTGTACAGTTAGCATTACACTAGTACGCATCGAATCTGAATCAACATGATGGCCAACCGCAGATTAATCGAGCGATACATCCTCAAGGCGATATCGCCTTACATTCTGATTTCTCTCATCCTGCTGACGGCGATTCTCTTCGCCCAACAAACTGTCCGGTATCTTGAAGGACTTTTTCATGGCCTGGTTCCGTCCGGCTTTGTCTATGGCGTCGCGCTGGCGTTGTTACCAAACGTTTTGGTGTTCACTATTCCGATGGCCGTGCTCTCGGGAACGATCATCGGGTTGGGACGCATGGGCAGCGACAGCGAATTGGTGGCGATGCGGGCTGCGGGGGTGAGTACGTTCAGAATGGTCTGGCCGGCGCTTGCGCTCGGCGCGATCGCCACGACCGCAGCGTTGTATTTGAACGTGCAGGAGGCGCCGCGCGCCCAGCGTGATTTAAAGATCGTCCTGGTTCGCAGCGCTTTGTACAAGATGGACTCGCCGGTTGAGCCCCGGACCTTTACCACCGACATTCCCGGCCACGTGATCTACGTGCGCGACGGCGACAAAACGCGCGGCGAGTGGGGCCGCGTGTTTATTCAATCGCAGGCGGCTGATCACATCACCTATCTGACAACCGCGAAGCTAGGGCGCATAGACGCCTCGGCGGACAAATCTGAGCTGGTTTTGCAGGACGCAGTGCGGACGAAACTGCCGGCGCCGGAGGCGCGCGGCCAGTCTTACACAGTTGAGCGGCTGGCCCAATTTCGTTTCGACTTTAATATCGGGCGCAGTGGCTTGCTGGCGAGTATTCGCAAGTCTGACTCGAACCCTGACGAGATGGACTGGAGCGAGCTGAGGCAGTTCGCGGCGCAAGGCACCGGCCGTGACCAGCGCGAGGCCGAAATGCTGCTGCACAAGCGTCTCGCATTTTCGTTTTCGCCGCTGCTGTTCGCACTATTTGGCGCGGCCCTGGCGTTGCGGGTCCGCCGGGGCGGCCGCGGCCTGGGAGTGCTGCTGTCCCTGCTCGTGTTGTTGATCTATTACCTGTTCACGCTGGCCGGCGACCAAATGGCGCGCGCTGGCTCGTTGCCGGCCGCATTGGGCGCGTGGCTGGCGAGCGTCTTGACGTTAGTGATTGCGATCGGGCTGCTCACTTTCAAGCGGCGGGAGGTCAGGGCGTGGTTCACGCGAGCGAAAGAAGAACCCGCCGCCACAGAGGAACAACTTAAGGGGACTTCAGGCCAGTCTGGCATGCGACGGTGGCTGGTTAGTTTTCCCAGCCTGCTTGACCTTAGTCTTCTGCGCGCTCTGGGAATTAGTTTCCTAATTGGCTTTCTGGCGCTGGCAATGATCTTTAATATTTTTACCATCTTCGAATTATGGCGCTTCATCGCCTCCAATGCGGCCACCTTGAAAGTGGTCGCCCAATATCTTTTCTATCTGTTCCCGCTGGTCAGCGTTGAGTTGTTTCCCGGCAGTGTCCTGGTGGCCGTGCTGATGACTTATGCACTGACGGCGCGGAGAAGGGAAGCCGTCGCGTGGTGGGCCAGCGGCCAGAGCGTCTATCGCTTGATGCTGCCCGGTCTGGCTTTCGCGCTTTTGATTGGTTTTGCTTCCTGGTCGATCCAGGAGCGCGTGATGCCC
>DATGVD010000025.1:0-3787 GCA_035300785.1 Pyrinomonadaceae bacterium
GTTTTTTGTAACCATCGGCACGTGCCGTCGTCTTTGAATAGTAAATCGATCAGAAAACTTAACAGGAGAACAAAAATGCTAACGATGAAAACCGTCCTGGCCGTTCTATTTTTCGGCACGCTGCTCTTTCAAGGAACGACCGGCTATAAGGTCACGGGCCATTATCCGATTGGCGGCACCGGCGGCTTTGATTACGTCGCGATAGACAGTTCGGCGCGGCGGCTCTACGTTTCGCACGCGACTCAGGTCGAAGTTCTGGACGCGGACAGTGGTAAACTCATCGGCACGATCACAGATACTCCCGGCGTTCATGGGGCCGCGATCGCCTCGGCTTTCAAGCACGGCTTCACCAGCAATGGCCGCGAGAATAAGGTCTCGATGTTCGACCCGGCGACGCTGGCACTTATCAGGAAGATCGACGTCGGCAAGGGGCCGGACGGCATCTACTACGATCCCGAATCGAAACGCGTGTTCACCAACAACCACGGCTCGCACGACATCACCGCCATCGATGCCAAGACAGGCGAAGTGGTAGGAACGGTGCAAGCGAAAGGCGATGGCGAACAAGCAGTGATTGGAGATGACGTCATTTATGTCAACCTCGAGGACACCGCCGAAGTCGTCGCGTTCGATCCGAAATCCCTGGAAGTCAAGAAACGTTTTCCGATCGGTGTGGCGAAGACTCCTACGGGTCTGGCTTATGACGCGAAGACGAACCGCCTCTTCATCGGCTGCCGCAACGAGCCGAAGATGGTGGTAATGGATGCTGCGACGGGGAAAGTAATCAATAGCTTTCCGATTGCCGTCGGCGTCGATTATGCCGGATTCGATCCGGACGCCAAGCTGATCTTCTTTTCGTGCGGGGCTGGAACCTTAAGCATCTACCGCGAGAAGTCGGCGGACGTTTACGAAGACGCGGGAGCGGTCACGACTCAGCCCACTGCGAAGACGATGGCTTTCGATCCCAAGACGAAGAAGATCTTTCTTCCCGCCGCCGAGTACACTGAAACGCCGCCGGCCCAGCCAGGCGGCCGAACGACGCGGACTCAGAAGCCCGGATCGTTTCTGGTCGTGGTGGTTGCTAAGTCCTAGCAGGACGCACTCGAGATTTGGAGCCACCCATTCCGGATCTTCATCGACGGCCAGCTTGCTCAGACCTACGAAGGTTCCTGATCTCACAACTCGGAGTGGCTCGGGCTGCATCCAAGCGTCGGCCTTTTATGATCAAGCGACGCCAGATCCTGCAGCTGATACCTCTCGCCGCGTGGTTGGCGGTCTCGCTTTTTAGGTTGAATCCTTCTGCGAATGCCCTCAGTGGGAGCGCGAGCCTCGACGCAACTCCTGCCGCGCTGACGCCAGTCGAAACTTTCACCGATGCGGATTTCAACCAGCACGTCGAGCAGCTCAAGAAAAAACTTCCGTCAGCCGGCTTTACCGTGGTCATTCAGCGTCCCTTCGTCGTCATCGGCGATGAGCCCGCGGATGTGGTTAAGGGCCACTCTGAGCACACAGTCAAATGGGCCGTCGACAAGTTGAAGCAGGATTTCTTTGCTAAGGATCCAAACGAGATTCTCGATATCTGGCTGTTCAAAGATTCTGTCTCCTACGAGAAAAACGCGCAGGCACTCTTTGGCGAAAAGCCGGCGACGCCTTACGGTTATTATTCGAGCACGCACCGCGCGCTGATCATGAATATCTCGACCGGCGGCGGCACGCTGGTGCATGAGATCGTGCATCCGTTCATCGAGGCAAACTTTCCCGCCTGCCCGCCGTGGCTCAACGAAGGTTTGGGTTCACTGTATGAACAAAGCGGCGAGGTCGCCGGGCATATTCACGGCTACCCAAATTGGCGTCTGCCCGGATTGCAGAGGGCGATCAAAGCCGGCAACGTGCCGTCATTCAAAACGCTCACCGCGCTCGACGCATCGGGCTTCTACAATGAAGACAAGGGAACAAACTACGGCCAGGCGCGCTATCTTTGTTACTACCTACAGCAGCACGGCTTGCTCGTGAAGTTTTACCGTGAGTTTTATGCCCACCAGAAAGCAGACCGAACGGGTTACCAGAGTCTGCGAAAAATCCTCGGCATAGCTGACATGAACGCATTCAAGAAGCAGTGGGAGAAGTACGTCCTGACTCTGACTCAGGGTAGCTAGCTAAGCCGGGCGCTGAACGCGTCTGGCTCGCGCCCATCAAATCTGTCAACTGAGCCTGCAAGTTTGTAGTGGGCCAGTTTGGTGGCACGCGCATCCTGCGCGTGATTCACGGGCGAGACGCCCGTGCCACTCTTTCAAACTGACCCACTACCTGCAAGTTTGTCCCCAACACTCCGTTCCTCTCTCGGTTGTTCGACTTTTCCGAAACCCGAGGAGACCTGAGGTAGCCATGAAAAACTTTATTCGAGCCACGCGCACTACGCCGTTTATTTTTGCCGCCATCGCCGCCGGGGTGCTGATCGCTGCGCTGGCAGCGTGCGCGGGACGGCCGGTCAGCAGCGCGCCGGCTCCGCCCATTCCCTGGAACAAAGACGCGAAAAAGACTATGCGCGCGTTCGGTTCTGAGGAAGAACTCAAGAGCTACTTCCGAAAGCTGGTTGAAGAGCGCAAGAAAGAAATGGCCCGCGCGCGGCGCGAAGCCAATGCCAGTCCGCCGTCGCCGATGGGTCTTGATCAAGTCGCATCGAATGCGCAGGCCACAAAGGCCGCCAGCGGACTCGCGGCGAAAGATGAATCGATCACCAACACGCAACACAGCGGCGTTGACGAAGGCGATATCGTCAAGCTGCACGGCGATCATCTGGTCGTGCTGAGGCGCGGGCGCTTGTTCACGGTGGCGATTGGCAGCGGCGCGTTGAAGCCGATTTCGATGGCGGATGCGTTCGGCCCGGAGATCGATCCGCGCTACACGTGGTACGACGAGATGCTGGTCTCTGAAGATACAGTTGCCGTGATCGGCTACAGCTACGAACGCGGCGGCACGGAAGTCGGCCTGTTCAGAATCGACGCGGCGGGCAATCTCACTTATCGATCGACTTATCATCTGCGTTCGAATGATTACTATTCATCTCGCAATTACGCGAGCCGTCTGATCGGCAGCAAGCTCATCTTTTACACGCCGCTTTATCTTTCGCCGGAGAGCGAAAATCCGTTCGCGCAATTCCCGGCCGTGCGCAAGTGGCACAAGGGCGCTACGCCCGGCGAATTTCAGCAGATCGTTTCGGCGACTCACGTCTATCGGCCAGAGCGCGCGTTGAGCACGACGGGCGGGCTGGCGCTGCATACGGTCACGGTGTGCGATCTGGCCCAGGAAGATTTGAAGTGCGAAGGCACCGGCGTCCTGGGCGCGCCCGGTCGCGTCTTCTACGTCTCGCCGGACGCGGTTTATGTTTGGACGACGGACTGGACGCGCTATGGCGAGAAGAGTGCCGAACGCTCGATGCTCTATCGCATGCCGCTGGATGGATCGAGCCCAAGCGCGATCGGCGTTGCCGGGAGTCCGGTCGATCAGTTCTCGTTTCTTGAAAGCGAAGACAAACACCTCAACGTGCTGGTGCGCTCCGATGCCAACGGCGACGCGATGTGGGCGCCCGAGAACGCGCAGGGCGACGTAGCATTGATGCGGATCCCGGTTTCGAATTTCAATGACGGCAGCAACAGCGTCTCGTCCTGGGATTATCACGGCCTGCCGAAACCCAGCGGTTACACTTTTCAAAACCGTTTTGTCGGTGACTATCTGCTTTATGGAACCGGCAGCGGCTGGGGCGCGCCTGAAAAGAAGAAGCAGGCGA
>DATGVD010000026.1:0-3533 GCA_035300785.1 Pyrinomonadaceae bacterium
TACTGCGGCGGCGGCATCGTTCCCGCGGGTGCTCGTGGTTGCCGCAGAGAACAGCGCGGCGACGATCGTTGAGAGCTATGCCAATTCAGGGGAGACCGTCTATTTAACGAACGCGATCGTCGACGTCCGACTTGGCGCGGGCGCTCAGCTAAAACATTTCAAAGTGCAGCGAGAGAGCACGAGCGCTTTTCACGTCGCCACGACCAATGCCGACCTGGGAGCAAACGCGAGTTACGACGCGACCACGATCAATCTGGGTGCGGCGCTTTCGCGGCACACGATCGACGTGATGATGGACCATGAAGGCGCGGAATGCTGGGTTGATGGGCTCTACATGGTTGACGGCAACCAGCACACCGACACGCATTCGATGATTGATCACCGGCAGCCGCACTGCACCAGCCATCAGCTTTACAAGGGCATTCTCGACGGCAAGTCGCGGGCGGTCTTCAACGGCAAAGTGTTTGTGCGCCATGGCGCGCAACTGACCAACGCGCAGCAAACGAACAAGAATCTGCTGCTGTCCAACGATGCGCAGGTGGATACCAAGCCCCAGCTCGAAATTTTCGCCGATGATGTGAAGTGTGCGCATGGTGCGGCGATCGGCCAGCTCGAGGAAGACGAGCTCTTTTATCTCGAAAGCCGCGGCATCCGGCCGGAACTCGCGCGCAACGTTTTGACTTACGGCTTTGCCGAGGAAGTAATCGAGAAGATCAAGATCGCGTCGATCAAGCGCGAACTGGACGCGGCCGTTTTGAACCGGCTGCGAACGGATCTGGAGATTCGCTGACGAAAGCCCGGTTTAGTTGGTCTCGGAAGATGGCAACTTTAGAGCAGTTGATTACGATTAAGCCCAAGCCCGTCGAGGTTTGGGACGTCGAGCGCATTCGCAAGGATTTTCCGGTGCTCAGCCAGACAGTGCACGGCAATCCGCTCGTATATCTAGACAACGCGGCGTCCTCACAGGTGCCGCAAATGGTGATCGAGCGCGGCAGCCAATACATCAAGCACGAACACTCAAATATTCACCGTGGCGTGCATTACCTCAGCATGAAAGCCACGAATGCCTACGAGGGCGCGCGCGAAAAAGTGAAACGATTCATCAACGCCGGCGACGTCAGGGAATGCATCTTCGTACGCGGCGCCACTGAAGGCATCAATCTGGTCATGCACGGCTATGGCCGCAAATTCATCCGTCAAGGCGACGAAATAATTATCTCGGCGATGGAGCATCACGCGAACATCGTCCCGTGGCAGATGCTTTGCGAAGAAAAGAATGCAAAGCTGCGCGTCATTCCCATGAACGATGCGGGCGAGTTGTTGCTGGATGAATACGACGCGCTGTTGAATGAAAGAACGAAGATTGTCGCCATCACGCATGTTTCGAACGCCCTGGGTACGGTCAACCCGATCAAGGAGATGATTGATCGCGCGCACAAGTACGGCGCGCCCGTTTTGATTGATGGCGCGCAGTGGGTGCCGCACAACTCCGTCGACGTGCAGGATCTGGATTGCGACTTCTATGCGTTTTCAGGTCACAAGATGTTTGCGCCCACCGGCAGCGGAGTCGTTTACGGCAGGGCTGCGCTGCTTGAGACGATGAATCCGTTCCAGGGTGGCGGCGACATGATCAAGAGCGTCACGTTTGAAAAAACGATCTATGCCGACCTGCCGAACAAGTTCGAAGCGGGCACGCCGGCCATCGCTTCACAGATTGGTTTGGGCGCGGCCATAGATTATCTAAACATCATCGGCCGCGAAAAGGCCGCGGCTTACGAGCACGAGCTGCTCAATTATGCGACCGAGCGCCTCTCGGCCATCGAAGGCGTGCGCATCATCGGCACTGCGCGCGAAAAGCTGGGCGTGCTTTCGTTCGTGATTGAAGACATCCACCCGCACGACATTGGCACGATTCTCGATCAGCGAGGCATCGCCGTGCGCGCCGGCCATCATTGTGCGCAGCCGGTGATGCAGCGATTCAAGGTTCCGGCCACTGCGCGCGCCTCGTTCGCTTTCTACAACACTCGCGAGGAAGTAGACATTCTGGTGAGCGCAATTGAAAAGGTCATCGAGGTGTTTGGCTGATGTCCGAACTAAGCGAGCTCTACCAGGCAGTCATCCTCGATCACAACAAGAAGCCCCGTAACTTTCACAAGCTGGAAACGGCGAATCATAAGGCCGAAGGTTACAATCCTCTGTGCGGCGATCAGCTCACGGTTTACGTGCAACTTGAGGGCGACGCCGTGAAGGACGTCAGCTTTGAAGGCACCGGCTGCGCGATCTTCAAAGCCTCGGCGAGCATGATGACCCAGGCGGTGAAGGGCAAGACGAGACAGGAAAGCGAAGTCTTGTTCGACGAATTTCACCGCATGGTGACCGATCAGCTTGACGAAGAGAGCGAGCCCAATCGACTTGGCAAGCTAAAGATTTTTGCCGGCGTGCGCGAGTATCCCGTCCGCGTGAAATGCGCCACCCTCTCGTGGCATACTCTGCAAGCCGCGTTGAAGGACCAGGGCAAAGTCTCGACCGAGTGAGAAGTGTTCGCTTTAGCTACCGCAATCGCCCACTCTTCGCAACCTGTTCTACGCGCCTACGGTGGAAATGAAAGATAGCCTTGTGAAATTCTGAGGCAAAGGTTACGACGTGGGGACGCTCGCTCAGAGCAGCACTGTGAAGCCTTCCTGACGGAAGTGATCGTCATGCGTCAAGATGTCGCTGACACCTCGCTCGCGCATCGCATGCATTGAGATACAGTCCGTCAAGCTATAACCTTTGTCGGGGCGCGCTTTGTAAAGAGTGAGACCCGCGATGAATGCTTCATGACTTTGTGGCGCCACTTCGATATTCGCCCCGCTGAGAATTCCCTCAGCCTGAGTGACTGCGCCGCGGCGAGCCTTTTCCCCGTACTCGGAAAAGAAATTCAGGAGTTCCACAAGCACATCTTCAGTTGTGAGAAGTTTGGTTTCCGCAATCAATCTGCCGGCTGCGATGGCGCGTTCATGCCATTGGTCTCTGGGATTGAAGAGAGCCACAAAATAGAGCGTGTCAACGAATGCGACTTTCACGGCTGCCGCTTCGGCGCTCCGTAGAGGTAATGATCAAGATTAATCGAGCCGTCGGTCGGTACGTCGTCCCAGGTGTCTGTGGGTAAACCAGCGTTGACTTCTTCAACAATCTCCCAAATGGGTCTGCGATCCACGCCCGTTCCGTTGGGTTCAGAACTAGCCTCACCGGCAAGAGTATCAAGGAGTCTTAGCGCTTCCTGCTGTTTGTTTGGCGACAGCGCTCGCACTTTATCGATCAGTTGGTCTTCCAGATTTGCAGCCACGATCCTTCTCCTGTTTCGCAAAAAAGTGCGGCCCTAAGGGTAGCTTTTCAGTGTTTGAGTATAGCATTGTTAAAGGGACTTCTTCATTCACCAGCAAGACGGAGCAGCTTTGCAATCGCCTCAAGACGCAATCCTATTCAAGCTCACGACGACAATAGACTTTCAGCATCCGTGAGTCTTTAGGGTTGTAGCCTTTGCGCGGCCT